>CADBUD010000023.1 GCA_902797785.1 uncultured Lachnospiraceae bacterium | reverse complement strand
CAACGGTAAATACAAAATTACCAAGGTCACAATAAAGAACGGAAGAGTCACCGGTGGTACGGTAACATTTTTGAAACCATGCAATAAAAAAATAAAATCTGCCAGCATTGGTACAACCGTAAAAATTGCCGGAATTAAAACCAAAAAGCTGAAACGCATTGGTAAAAATGCTTTTAAAAATATTTCTGCCAATGCCAAATTTAAAGTTCCAAAAAAACAACTGAAAAAATACACCAAAATAATAAAAAAAGCGAAAGCACCGAAAAAATCAGTGATTTCCTGATTCTTTTTCCCTTTCTTTTGGCATAAAATAGTTTAAATCCATAATAACGGGAAAAAACATGCTGAATTACCTATGGGGAATTATGATCCTGCTCGGTGTGAGCTATGCCGCAGTCACTGGAACTATACCGAACATAACGGAAGCCGCTCTGACTTCCTCAAAAGAAGCTGTTTCTCTCTGCATTACCATGGTCGGTGTCATGGCATTTTGGACCGGACTAATGAAAATTGCAGAAGCCTGCGGCATCATCAGTGGACTGGGCAAAAAAATGGAACCCTTGATTCATTTTCTATTTCCCAGAATCCCAAAAGACCATCCGGCAAAAGATGCCATCGTGACTAATTTTCTTGCGAATATTTTCGGTCTGGGATGGGCCGCCACCCCGGCCGGGCTAAAAGCAATGGAGGCATTAGCAGAACTTAACCAAAAAAAGGGAGAAGAACAAAACGCCAGTAACGAAATGTGCATTTTTTTAATTCTTAATATTTCATCCCTTCAGCTGATTCCTGTAAATGTAATCGCATACAGGAGCCAATACGGGAGTTCACATCCAGCCGCAATTGTCGGCCCTGCCATACTTGCAACTGCCATTAGTACCATCGTTGGTATTCTTTTTTGTAAGATCATGGATCAGAGCAGCAAAAAATCCCTTCTATAACTATATAGAAGGGATTTTTTATGATTTATACTCATGAACGAAATGGCCTGCCGTTTTGTTCATGAGTCGCGCCGGATTTTGGTCGCTGAAAGCGAAATTTTCCTTACAAAATCCGTGCGCATCATTTTTATACTCGTTAACGAGTATATATCTCTTTGCGATGCCTGTCAATTCATTGATAGTGCTGTTCATAGCAACGAAATGCATGGCCTGGATGATACGGGATTTTATCAGCCATAAGATCCTTTTGAAATGCCTAAAAAGCATAACAGCATATTCGATATAAGTATTTGCTATTTAAAGGGGCATCGTGTATTCTGTATATAAGCTCAAGAACGAAATTGGCTTACCGTTTTGTTCATTCACGGACACGAATATTTGTGGGAATCCTAAGCGGTGGTGAGTTCAAAAACAGAGTGATTACTAAAAATAAAGAAACGGAGGTTTTGAGTATGGAATCGAATAGAAAAGAAATAAAGCAGCAGTTTTTGTCAGGAGAACGTTCTCTGTTTCAGGGCAGGAATCTTTTGATACAGGATACCGTATTTGGCGAGGGCGAATCCCCATTAAAGCATAGTGAAAATATTTTATTAGAGAATAGTACATTTGAATGGAAATATCCTCTGTGGTACAGTAAAAACATTCAGGTAAAAAACTGTATTTTCAAGGAGATGGCAAGAGCAGGCATCTGGTATACGGAGGATATTTCAGTGGAAGATTCGCTCATCCAGGCACCAAAGGAATTTCGCAGATGCAAAAGGCTCAGCTTAAAGAATATTTCCATCCCGAACGCTGAAGAAACACTCTGGAACTGCCAGGATGTGAGCATAGAGAAAGTGACGGCCAAAGGGGACTACTTTGGGATGAACTGTGAGAATGTGACGATTGACGACTTTACACTTTATGGAAATTATTGCTTTGATGGTGCGAAGAATGTAGTGGTAAAGAATGCAAAGCTTCTCTCTAAGGATTGTTTTTGGAATGCGGAAAACATTACGATCTATGATTCTTATATTTCCGGGGAATATCTTGCATGGAATTCGAAAAATGTCACGCTGATTAACTGTACGGTAGAAAGCTTACAGGGAATGTGCTATATTGATAATCTTGTGATGAAAAACTGCAAGCTCATCAATACCACGCTTGCCTTTGAATATTCTACGGTAGATGCAGATATTGTCGGTAAGATTGACAGCGTTATGAATCCTGCCGGGGGAAAGATTGTGGCAGACCGGATAGATGAATTGATCCTTGAAACGGATAAAGTAGATGTAAAAGCAACAAAGATCATCTGCAGAAATAAACAGGAAGGTAAATGTCCCATAGAACTGTGCAGACAGGCGGTGTAAAAAGAAACGGAGGCAGAGATGGAACAGGAAGAAAAGGCAATCATCAGAAATCTTTTGGATGCCGGGTGCAGTGAAGATATGATAACGGCATTTCTGAAATCCAGAAGGATGGGAAATAAGGAGGAGGGCTTCCGTATCCTTAGAGAGCAGCGTAAGAGCCT
>CADBUD010000022.1 GCA_902797785.1 uncultured Lachnospiraceae bacterium | reverse complement strand
TATGACCGATAGGGCATATTTCCACTCTGTGCACCTTTGGCGTGTGCATTTTGTTGCTATGAACAGCGGAGCTGTGAATAGTAACAAACGAATCCATTTGTTTCCTATAACTCAAGGGACGATTTCAAACGGAATCGTCCCTTAATTCTGCATCTTTCAACACCCAATAAGGATTGATACTGATTTCTTCTCCCCGAATCGAAAGATAGATTCCAAAGTGCAGATGTACATCGAACTGACCGACCGTTCCCTCTTCCCCATACCCACTGTCTCCCATAAATCCCAGAAGCTCCCCCCGCTTCACTTCTCTTCCCTCTGCCATTTCCTCCGCATAAGATTCCATATGAGCATAATAATGATAGCAGCCGGTCCGGGTACGGATTCCGATCCGATATCCTCCCAAAGGCAGCCAGCCAATCTTTTCAATGACCCCATCCTCTGCCGCCCGGATCTGGTATTTTCCCCGAATATTCTCCTCCGGAAAAATATCACAGCCCTCATGTCCCCGGCTTCCCCCATAGGTCCTCTCCATCATCCAGGAATCTCCATAGGAGAAGCGGGAAGTAGAGTCCATGGCCGGAAAACTCTTTTTTTCCCCGAACAAGGCCTCATAAACTTCTGCCATTTCCTTCCATTCCTTTAAATGATAATGCTTCCAGAAGCGTATCCGGTCTGACGCTTCCAGAAGCATTTCCTTAGAAATCTCTGTTTTTTGCAGCTCAAACTCATGCTCCAACATCATAACTGCAATCATCTCTCCTGTCGAAACAGAGGATTTCTTTATATATTCACGTATTTTTTGGAGATTGTCGGTGCTCAAATGGAGCTGCCGAAATGTTTCTTTCTGATAATAGTCTAAATCAAAGGCATAATAGGAAACCTGTTCCTTTAAAATCTGTTGCAGGAACAGACTGCTGCTTCCCAGAACAAATAGCAGGACAAGCAGCATCAGACATTCTTCCCCCTTCGATAACGGTTTCTCTTTCACTATCATAAAGCCTCAGCAATTTTTCTTTAGAAACAGTCTATGCCATATGCTGCATTTTTAGAAATCCGTTAATCCTCTGTATCTGAATCATCCTCGCTGTCTTTTTTCTTTTCTGACTGATGAGCGGCAGCTTTATAGTTCTTTTCTGCCTCCTTCTCGGAAATTTCATTTCCATCCTCATCATAATAAGCACCGTCGAAAATAAAGCTATGAAGAATCTTATTGTTTTTATCAAAGTCAAGATACAAAGAGGATCCTCCTGTCAGCCATCCATCCGTATAGCCGCCATCTACCGGGAGACGAAGCTGTCCAATGGATTTGCCAAGTCCCTTTGTCACGATGTCTGTTGCCAGACCAATGATCTCGTCCTTTGTCAAGTCTGTCTTTAAATATGGAAAGACTTCATCTGCCAATCCCAAAATCTTTGTCAGCCCTTTATCCTTAAATTTCGCATAAATCGCACTCAAAACATTTCTCTGGCGCTGTGTACGCTCAAAGTCATTATTTCCCACATGACGGACACGGCAATATCCTACGACCTGATTTCCATTCATCGTCTGGGTCCCGGCTACCACATTTCGATTGGACGGATCAGAAATATAGTTGTTTACATTCAGATAGTCCGCTTCTTTTTGTGTCAATGTGATCTCTACGCCGCCCAGCTCATCAACGATTTTTTCAAACGAATTGAAATTAACCAGGAAATAGCCTTCCAGCTCTATATCAAAATTCAAGGCAATGACTTCGTACATCAGGTTGATCCCGCCCTTTGACATGACGGAATTTAGTTTTGCATTGCTATGGCCAGGAATCTCAACATCAATATCCCGCATCAGTGAGGTCAGCTTAATTGCGTTCGTCTTTTCATCTACTGTCAAAATCATCATGCTGTCTGTATTGGTGACTGTATTCAGAGCAGAATCCTGCGCTGCCAGAAAATAATTATGAATCCCGGCTTCTTCCTTTCCGCTGATTTTTTCCTCGTCTTTTCCCTCATCCTTTTCTTCATCCTCGGTGGTTTTTCCGGTTTCTTTTTCTGTCTTTTCCTGATATTTCACACTCTCTGTATCATAATTGATCTTATCGAGAGAACGATTCGCTGCAATCACAACACCGATCACAACAGCCACACAAACGACGATCAGTCCCAGAAAAATCTTGATTTTAAGAGGAGCTCTCTTAATCGCGCCTCCTAAATCGGCAAGTTTTTCTAAAAAACTCTTTTTTTCGCCCATCGCACATTTCCTCCAACATTTTCTAATGATATTTCTTGTTCAACATTTTTCGCAAAAAGATGACACCAAAAGACATTATACCGAACTTTTCTCCCAAAATCAATAGAAATTAGGGAAGAAAATTTTTTTAAATTTTTTTAAATTTTCTCTTGACAATTTCATTCCTTTGTACTATACTATTCATTGTTGAGCGGCAAAGTAGCCCAGAAAACTAAATCATTAATTATGGCTCGTTGGTCAAGCGGTTAAGACGTCGCCCTCTCACGGCGAAAACAGGGGTTCGATTCCCCTACGAGCTGTTGACTGTTAATAGAACAGCCCAACCCTAAAAGAAGCTGAAATCCAAAATTGGTTTTCAGCCTTTTTTATTTCAAAAAATCGTTACACCCGAAACGAATAAATGATTTGCCCGTCAAAAGCGATTCACCGGATTGTTCCGTGCTTCGCGTCTTCTCTCCACGACAAGCAAGCTTGTCATGAAGAAAGACTTTTGACGTTACTATTCACAGCTCCGCTGTTCATAGCAACAAAATGCACACGCCAAAGGCGCACAGAGTGGAAATATGCCCTATCGGTCATATT
>CADBUD010000021.1 GCA_902797785.1 uncultured Lachnospiraceae bacterium | reverse complement strand
CGGAAACACAGGGACCGGAAACGGAGAAACCGGGAACAAAGAAGAGAAAAAAGACGACAACAATAAAGAGAACAAAAAAGAGAAAAAGAAAAAACAAAAGAAAGAGACCCCGGAAAAAGAAGAGAAGAAGACAAAAAAAGAGGAAGAGCAAAAAAAGAAAGAAACGCCGGAGGAAAAAAAGGAACAAGACCAGCAGGGACCGGACGAAAACCAGAAGACAGAAGAGAAAGATCAGGAAAAGGAAAATCCGCAAAACGAAGATCCGCAAAATGACCCTGCGCAGCAGGAAGAAAAGCTGGAAATCCTCACGGACCTGGAATCTCAGACCGTGGCGGAAGATAGGATCTCATTTCAGGCAAGTCTGGTTCATGGAAGCAAAAAAGCAAAGCTTTCCGTCATTGTCAATGGGAAGGCGTTATCCGGAGAAAACAATCAATATACGGCGGCATTGACAGAAGGGAAAAATACCATTCGTCTAAAGGCAGTGGATACCGGACAGGAAAGTGTGAGCAAAGAATTTGTCATCGAATATCTTCCGGTGGCGACGGAGGAAACAGAGCCAAAACTGGTTTCAATTAATGTTTCGGATGGAATGGAGATCGGGGGAAGCTCCTACACTCTGGATGTGTCAGCACAGGATTATCTTGGGAATCCGCTTTATTATGAGTCGATCAGTGTAAAATTAAATCAAAAGGAAATTCAATACCGCTGGTCATCGGCAGAGGTGTTCAGCTATTATTTAGAACTCTTATCCGGAGAAAATATCTTAGAGCTTCGGCTGACAGACCACCAGGGACGCTATGTGGACAAAGTATATCATCTGAACTGTACCTATATTGCGGAGGGAACTCCGATGGGAACGGTTCATCTTTCCATGGATGCAAGAGTCCTGGGACTTCCTGATTTTCTGGATACTTCAGCAGAAATCTATTATGGAGACAGTCTGGCAGAGGTAATCTGCCGGGTACTGGAACAAAATGGTTTCGGAATCGCATATTCCGGAAGCCTGGAGAATGGATTCTATCTGGAGGCCGTGGAACGGGAAGGAATCACGAACGGATGGCGGATTGACGAAGGACTTTGTGCAGAAATTGAAGAGGACGGACTGTTATTCAATCAAAATCCGGAAACCGGAGAATGGATTTATCAGGCAGATTCGCTGGGGCAGCTGGATTTTTGTCAGGGCTCCGGATGGATTTCTATGGTAAATGGAGAGAGTCTTTCCTATGGATTGTCGGATTATACCGTAAAGCCGGGGGATGATATCCGGATTCGTTATACCCTGGCCTATGGAAAAGATCTGGGGGCATATAGCGGCTCCGGGGGTGGACAGGGAGTGAAGGAGTACTATGAACATATTTATTGATTCTGATTTCTGGAAACAAAAAAAACACGATATTCTCCGGATGGCGGCGTGTCTTCTTTTTCTGATACTTTTTCATAGCTTTTTGCTGCTTGGAGCAAAACTATGTTCCAACTTTGTTTTTGCTGCTGCAGGACAAAGCCTGGGGTGGTA
The DNA here is from genome assembly GCA_902797785.1 of uncultured Lachnospiraceae bacterium. Classification (GTDB taxonomy): domain Bacteria; phylum Bacillota; class Clostridia; order Lachnospirales; family Lachnospiraceae; genus RUG14305. Next base: position 2,465 of record CADBUD010000021.1, on the reverse strand, counting down.
CCTTCCGGAATATGAGATTTTGGGGAGTCAGACAGAACGCATACTTGGGCTCTTTCTGTTTCTTTTGACGCTGGGGGCAATCCTGTTTTTGGGAATTCGCCTGATGGTTCGCTGGGAGAATCAGACCGCCAAGACGATCCTTCTTTTTTTCCTGCTTCTGGTACAGGGCGGACTGGGAAAAAAGAACCGATGGATGCTGGGAATGACAGGAATCTGGCTGATGATTCTTTTGTTATCCCTGCCGAAGAAAACAGATGAGGTGAAGGGAGGCTCTGTTTTGAAGAGGGCATTGTTCCGGAAGGGAACGGTTCTTGGCATTGTCTTTTTCCTTTGCGGAGGAATCCTGTATGTTTGGGGAAATGAGCATACGGCAGAACAGACCATGATCCTTCGGGATAAATTATCCGGAAAAGTCGATGAGCTTCGTTATGGAAAAACCTATCTTTGGGAAGGAGAGATGGGTGGAGGGAAGGAAATCTCCCGGGAGGAACAGACCGGCGAAAAGGAACAACCTGCTGCCCTAAAGGTCACCATGAGCACACCGCAGTCCATGTATCTTCGGGGATATATTGGCAGCAGATTTGAACAGGGACGCTGGAGGCAGCAGGACAAAGAAATACTCTATGATGCCGCAAAATCATTTTTCTGGCTTCATCGGGAGGGATTTTACGCACAGAATCAGCTGGCGCTGGCAGCCGTTCAATGTAAGACCGCTTCTTCCAAAATGAAAAATGAAATTTTTGTCGAAAGCATGGAGGAGGGGAGAAAATATGTTTTTCTTCCTTATGAGTTTTTGGGGACACAGGAGTCGTGGCTGCAGGAACAAAGACTTACAGATGAAAGTATGAAAGGTAAACCTTTCATATCTACCATTATGACGCAGCAAGTGCGTCACGAAGAGGAAAGTATGAAAGATAAATCTTTCATATCTACCATTATGACGCAGCAAGTGCGTCATGAAGAGGAAAGTATGATTTTCTCCGGATGGCGGGGAGGAAAAAGCTATCAGATGGAAGTAATCAAAAATCAGGTGGTCCATTATCCACAGACTCTTGAACAGCTGTTACGTGAGAAAAAAACAAAGGAAGCAACAGAGTATCTTCGATGGGAAAGCTATTATAATACCTACGTCTATCAGACGGATCTCAAGCTGTCCGGGGAAGAACAAAGAATCTTAAAAAACCATCTGGAAAAATGGGGGATGAGCGGGAATAAGACAGAGGACAACGCAGGACAAAATGAGATAGGAATAGAAGAAGCAAAAGAAAAAATCTTAATGTATTTGGGGACAGAGATTCATTATGATGAGGAAGAGAGGGTTTCAGATCCTACCGACTTCCTTAGAGAGTTTTTAGAACAAAAGGGACGGGGCGGAGAGCAGGCCTATGCGACAGCGGCAGTGTTGATGCTGCGTTATTTTGGAATACCGGCGCGCTATGTGGAAGGTTATCTGATCACTCCGGAGGATGCAGAGCAAATGGAGGAGGTCTCCCAAAAACCAGAGAACGTAAAGGTACGGGAAAGCTCAAAGGCGTCGAAAGACTCGAAGGTGCAAGGGGACTTAAATGCAGAAAGCTCTGTGGGATATGAGTGGGAAATTCCCATTGGTCGCCGCCATGCCTGGGCAGAATATTATCAGGACGGCGTGGGATTTTTGCCGTTTGAGGTCTGCCCGCCGTATTTGAATGTCATGGAAAGCGCATCCGGGCTCTCACTGGAATCTGGGGAAAGTCAAACGACAGAATCCAATGAAATAAAGGAAGAGGAAAAGCTGGAAACATCCAAAGAAGAAGCAGAGGAGCGGAAAGAGGTGGGACAATTCCTTTACCTTCTGGTATGGGGAGTGGGAATTTTATTTTTCCTCATACTTATTATTTTTTGTATTCAGGTGAGAAAACGGAAAAAAGCATGGAGAGATAAGCTGAACGAATCAAATGCGAATCTTTGGGTGCAGAATTATTGTGAGTATATGCTGGCGGTGTTCTTCGCATTTTATCAAAAAAAAGAAAATGTTTCGTTATATTGTTATGCAAAGGACATAGAATGGTTGGAAGCAAAAGAACAGCAGATGACCTTTCAAACCATGCTTTCTGTTTATCAAAAAGCGAGATTCAGCCATCATATCTGCAGCGAGCAGGAACAGAAGCAAATAAAAGAGTACTGTGGATGGATGGGAAAACAGATGTATGATGGATTGAAGCTGCTGCAAAAATGGAAATATCATCTGGAGTATGGATTTCCCGGGGGAGGAGTTCTAAGCTTCAGAGCAGGAAAATTTGATAAATAAAATAGCTTCTTACATGCGTATTATTTTTATACCGTTAACGAGTATATCAAATTGACTATGAATCGTAATGAGTTATAAGGAAATTAATCTTGTAACAGTTCAGCCATACGGCTTCTCTGTTACAAAATGCACAGAGATGATGCATTCTGCATCACCTCGCGCCCATTGCCACGGATTT
>CADBUD010000020.1 GCA_902797785.1 uncultured Lachnospiraceae bacterium | reverse complement strand
GCAGGAAAATTTGATAAATAAAACAGCTTCTTACGCGCAAGCGCGACGAATCTCTTTCATTTATCAAATTGACTGTGAATAGTAACGGAAAAAATGAAAAAGAATAAAAAAAAGGATTGATGAATAGAGAAGAAACAAGTAAAATAGAGAAGGGTAAGAGGGGAGACAGTTGGATATTGGATCTATATTAGGAGGAATTATATTATGGGAGGATTTTTTGGCGCAGCTTCCAAGGAGAGCTGCACGTTCGATCTGTTCTTCGGAACAGATTACCATTCACATCTGGGAACACGCAGAGCCGGAATGGCAGTCTATGGCAGGGACAAGGAAGGAAGGATGGGATTTCGCAAGGCAATTCACAAAATTGAGAACTCTCCGTTTCGGACCAAGTTTGACAAGGAGCTGAGCAGTCTGGAAGGAAAGATGGGAATCGGGGCGATTTCTGATTTTGAAGCACAGCCGATTCTGGTGCGTTCACATCATGGAAGCTTTGCCATCACAACAGTCAGCAAGATCAATAATGCTGAAACGCTCGTAGAAGAAATCTTGAAAGGACCGACGCATTTCTTTGAGATGAGCAACGGAGAAATCAATTCTACCGAGCTGGTCGCGGCATTGATCAATCAAAAGGAAAATCTGATTGAGGGAATTGAATATGCACTGGAAGTCATTGATGGTTCGTTGTCCTTATTGGTGTTGACGCCGAAAGGAATCTACGCAGCGAGGGATCGGTACGGGCGGACGCCGGTCGTTCTGGGAAAGAAAGAGGGTGCCAGATGCGCCTGCTTTGAAAGCTTTTCTTATCTAAACTTAGGATATCAGCCAGATCGGGAGCTGGGACCGGGAGAGATTGTGGTGTTTGACGCAGAGGGAGTAAAAACCCTGAAAGCTCCGGGAAATAAGAAAAAGGTCTGTACCTTTCTCTGGGTCTATTATGGCTATCCGTCAGCGAGCTATGAGGGAGTCAGCGTAGAGCAGATGAGGTACAACTGTGGAAAGCTGCTGGCACAAAGGGATAATGTCGAGGCAGATGTCGTTGCGGGAGTTCCGGATTCCGGAACAGCACATGCAGTGGGCTATGCGAATGAATCCGGGATACCGTTTTCCCGTCCGTTCATCAAATATACACCGACCTGGCCACGGTCTTTTATGCCGACGATTCAGACCAGGCGGGATCTGATTGCGCGCATGAAGCTGATTCCGGTGCATGATCTGATTAAGAACAAGCGCCTGCTTTTGATCGATGATTCCATTGTGCGTGGGACCCAGATGCGGGAGACCGTGGAGTTCTTATATGAAAGCGGAGCCAAAGAGGTACATATCCGTCCGGCTTGCCCGCCGCTCTTATACGGCTGCAAGTATTTAAATTTCTCCCGTTCCCAATCCGAAATGGAGCTGATCGCTCGCCGGGTGATCGAGGAACTCGAGCCGGGAGAGGTCACGGAGGAGATTTTGGCAGAATATGCCGATCCGGATTCGGAAAAATACCAGAACATGGTAGATGCGATCTGCGAAAAGCTGAATTTTACTTCCTTAAGATATCACCGGCTGGATGATATGCTGGAGGCAGTGGGTCTTCCTTCGGATCAGCTGTGTACCTACTGCTGGAATGGAAAGGAATAGGTTATGGCAAAAAAGGTCTATGCTGTCAAGGTCGGAAGAGTGCCGGGACTGTATTCCACATGGGAGGAATGCAAACGTCAGGTCATGGGATTTTCCGGCGCGGTCTACAAGGGATTTGAAAAAAAGGAAGAAGCAGAGCAGTTCCTGGCAGGAGAGGTACAGAAGCTGGGGGAAAAAGCAGAGGTCACGGCCTATGTAGATGGAAGTTTTTCCAAGGAAATCAAGCGGTATTCTTATGGCTGTATCCTGATGACGAAAGAGGAGACAGTGGAGCTTTCGGGAGCAGGAGATGATCCGGATTACCTCTCGATGAATAATGTGGCCGGAGAAATTTTAGGAAGCACCAGGGCTGTTGAATGGGCCATGGAGCATGGATATTCCTCCATTCAGGTCTACCACGATTATGAGGGGATCGCGAAATGGGCCAATGGAGAGTGGAAGGCGAATAAGACCGGGACACAGGAATATCGGGATTTTATTCGTGAGAGCCGGGAAAAGATTCAGATCGGATTTACCAAGGTCGCCGCTCATACCGGTGTCGAGCTCAATGAGCGGGCAGATCAGCTGGCAAAGGAAGCATTGCTTTCTTAAGAAAGCATCGAATAAACAGATAAGGAGAGAAAAAATGAAAAAATTAGAAGAGTATATCAGAAGTATACCGGATTTTCCGGAAAAAGGAATTATTTTTAGGGATATTACTTCCGTGCTTCAGGAAGCAGACGGACTGCATATGGCAGTGGACGGACTGTTGGAGGGAATCAAGGATGTTTCATTTGATGTGATCGTCGCACCGGAGTCCAGAGGATTTATTTTTGGCATGCCGCTGGCTTATGAGCTGCATAAGCCGTTCATTCCGATAAGAAAAAAAGGAAAGCTTCCATGCGAGACGATTGAGCAGGAGTTTGACTTAGAATATGGCACAGCGACCCTGGAGATTCATAAAGATGCCATTACGCCGGGACAGAAGGTCGTGATCGTAGACGATCTTTTGGCGACGGGAGGAACAACGGAGGCCATCATCAAGCTGGTCGAAAAGCTGGGCGGAGAGGTCGTAAAGGTCGGATTCGTCATTGATCTTGCGGACCTGAATGGAAGAGATAAATTGAAAGAATATGATATTTTCTCATTAGTGACGTATTCTGCTTAAATTTGGTTCATGGTGAATCATAATAATAAAAAAAAATTCAATAAAAATTCACAAAAAATTTGAAAAGTATGTTATAATGGTAACTGTCGGGCAAAAATCTGTGAAAACAGTATGTTTCAGTTACGATTCACAGCCGATATCCCGCAAGGTATTTTCAAGCGGAAAGAAAAGAACCATTCCGAAAAAGAATGATTAAGGAGAGGAAACAGTTATGAGTCAGGCAAAGGTTGACCGGTACAAAGCAGAAAAAGCAAACAGAAAGCAGGCGATGCGCAGGCAGAAGCTGATCAGAAATCTTGATGTCCTTATTGTGACCTTGATTATTGCGGCATTAGTTGGATGGATCGGATATTCGATCTACCAGCATAAGATGGCGGAGCAGGCTACACAGAAGACGGATATTAATCTGGATGCAATCAGTAGTTATAATTCCGATTTGAACGCGGACGAGGAAACAGACGGGACCGGTAAAGTAACAGAATCTGAAGATACAGATTCCGGAGAAACAGAGTCAGATGCGGCAGAATCCGATGCGTCAGAATCTGAGAAAGCAGATACGGAGGACTCAAATTCTGAAGAGTAGAACAGGACCTGTTAAAATATGTCGATGTAACCGGAAAAGCAGAAAAAAGCTTTTCCGGTTTTTTATTCTTGTTCACGAAAACCATTGCCGATTTTCGCTAATGGCAAGCCGCTTCGTTCGTGAGTATAATGTACATCATCAGTGTGGTCTGGAGAGGAAAGTCATGAAAAGAAAAACAGGGAAAAAAGCGTTCTGTCTAGCTTTAGCATGTGTCGTTCTTTTGGAAACTCCGGGAATGCCGCAGCGCCTGGAGGCAAAAACATCCCAGGAGATTGCGCAGGAACGGGAAGAATTGGAACAAAAAAAGGAAGAGACCAAAGACAGAATCGACAAGAGCAAAAAAACGATAGATAATCTGAAAAGTCTGAGCAAAGAGGAAAAAGTATATTTAAAAGAACTGAACAAACAAATGTCAGAGGTCACGACACAGCTTGCCCAGACTGAAACAGAATATGATGAAAAAACAGAAAGCATAGAAAAGACCAAGGAAGAGCTCGCCAAGGTTCGTCAAAAGGAACACGAGCAGTATGAGGGAATGAAAAAGCGGGTAAAGTACGTGTATGAAAATGGAGCTCAAGGCTATATGGAGGTGCTGTTGTCGGCAAAGAGCTTTTCTGATTTTATCTCCCGGGCAGAGTATGTTTCCCAGGTTGTAGAGTATCACGAAATCAAGCTTGAGGAATACCGAAAGACCAAGGAGCTAGTCGAGACCAAGGAGGAGGAGCTGACGACACAGCAGGAGGAGCTGGAGGCCCTGATTTCCAAATTGAGCGAAGAAAAGCTTACCGTTGCCTACCTTGTGACGACGACGCAGGACACCCTGAAATCATATCTGAATCAGATTCAGGAAGAACGGGAGCAGCAAAAGAAGAGCAAAGAAGAGCTGGAGGATCAGGAAGAACAGATCAATGAATTAAAAGAGCAGGAAATGGCACAGAAAGCGATTGAGGAAGCGGCGCTTCGGATGCAGTTCGCCCAGCAGGGAGATCACACCGCCATTATGGCAGATACACCGGATGGAACGGGAGTCTATGTTCCAACGGACATCCAGGCACAGAGCGAGCTGGAGCTCATGGCAGCAATCATAGAGTGCGAGGCCGGCGGAGAAGGATATGATGGAATGCTCGGTGTGGGAAGTGTGGTCTTAAACCGTGTAGATAGTGGATATTTTCCCAATACGATCGCGGGCGTGATTTATGAAGAGGGACAGTTCCAGCCGGTTCGGCAGGGAAGATTGGCAGAGTCCCTGGCCAGAGGACCGGCTCCAATCTGCTGGCAGGCCGCAGCAGAGGTCTTAGGCGGCAGACGGACTTTGGACAAATTGTTCTTTAAGAGGCCGGATGGCTCGGAGGGAATTGTCATCGGACACATTTTGTTTTACTAAATCTTAGATAGAGAAAGGCGGATCATCGTTAATGAAAAAAATAATCGAGTTGATCAAAAAAGAAATGGAAGCCGCATTTGCAGCATGTGGATACGAAGAGAAATACGGAATGGTGACGTTGTCAAATCGTCCGGATCTTTGTGAATATCAGTGCAATGGGGCAATGGCAGCAGCAAAGCAGTACAAGAAGGCACCGATTTTGATTGCGGAAGAAATTATTGAAAAGATCAAGGACAATCCGATCTTTTCTGAAACAGAAGCAGTAAAGCCGGGATTTTTGAATTTAAAGCTCTCGAATCATTATGTGGCAGAATATCTCAAACAGATGGAAACAGAAAAAGATCTGGGCTGTGAAAAGACGAAAGAGCCAAAAACAATCATGATCGATTACGGCGGACCGAATGTAGCAAAGCCTCTCCATGTTGGTCATCTGCGTTCTGCCATTATCGGGGAGAGCATCAAACGGATCGGACTTTTTCTTGGGCACAAGATGATTGGGGATGTCCATCTGGGAGACTGGGGACTGCAGATGGGCTTGATCATTACAGAGCTCCACAAGCGTCAGCCGGAGCTGGTATATTTTCAGGAAGAATATACAGGGGAATATCCCGTCGATCCGCCATTTACGATTTCAGAGCTGGAAGAAATCTATCCGACAGCCAGTCAAAAATCAAAAGAGGACGCGTCTTATAAAGAAGAAGCTTTGGCAGCGACCTATGAGCTGCAGCATGGCAGGCGCGGATATCAGGCATTGCTGCAGCATATCCTGAATGTTTCTGTAACAGATTTAAAGCGAAATTATCAAAATCTAAATGTCTCCTTTGAACTGTGGAAGGGAGAATCCGACGCCCAGCCATATATTCCGGCGATGGTCGAGGATATGAAAGAAAAAGGCTATGCCTATCTGAGTGAAGGGGCTTTGGTCGTGGATGTAAAGGAAGAGACAGACACCAAGGAGATTCCACCTTGTATGATCTTAAAATCTGATGGAGCCTCCCTTTACAATACAACAGATCTCGCAACTATTGTAGATAGAATGAAGAACTATCATCCACAGGAAATCATCTACGTGGTGGACAAGCGCCAGAGCCTGTATTTTGAACAAGTATTCCGTTGTGCCCGCAAGACAAAGCTGGTAGAGGAAGATACCAAACTCACCTTCTTAGGATTTGGTACGATGAATGGAAAGGACGGAAAACCCTTCAAGACCCGTCAGGGCGGAGTCATGAGATTGGAGACCTTATTATCTGATGTCAATGAGGAGATGCTGAAAAAAATCAAAGAGAACCAGAACGCGAAGTTTTCTGACGCCCCGGCAAAACAGGCGGAGAAAGAAGCGGAGGAGACAGCAAAAATCGTAGCATTGTCGGCTTTAAAATATGGAGATCTTTCCAATCAGGCATCAAAGGATTATATATTTGATATTGACCGGTTCACCTCCTTTGAAGGAAATACCGGACCATATATTTTATATACGATTGTAAGGATCAAGTCCATTCTGAACAAATACGTACAAAGTGGAAAGAGCCTGGAGGCGGGAGAGCTTCTTCCATCAGCCAGTGAAAATGAAAAAGCGTTGATGCTGGAGCTGGCAAAGATGAATCAGGTGATCGAGACGAGCTATGAAGATCTGGCGCCACATAAGATCTGCTCCTATATTTATGATGTATCCAATGCCTTCAATCGTTTCTACCATTCCACCAATATTCTTACCGAACCGGTGGAGGCACAGAAGGAGAGCTATATTCATTTGTTGGGATTGACAAAGAGAGTACTGGAGACCTGCATTGATCTGTTAGGTTTTTCCGCACCGGAGAGAATGTAAGACAAAAAAACGTAAAGGGAAAGCGGGCAGAATGAAACGGGAGATAGTTTCATTTTGCCCGCCGTTTGCTGTTCCAGACAGTATCCTTGAGGGTGAAAAAAGAATCAGCGGATCTTAATATGTGTTTCCCGAAGCTGTTGTTCGGTCACTTCACATGGGGCACCACACATCAGATCCTGTGCATTTCCGTTCATTGGGAAAGGAATGACCTCGCGGATGTTCTCTTCCTCCCGAAGGAGCATGATCATCCGGTCGATGCCAGGCGCCATCCCAGCGTGAGGCGGGGCACCGAATTGGAAGGCTTCATACAGCGCGCCGAATTTTGCGGCAAGCTCTTCTTCACGATATCCGGCAAGCTCAAATGCTTTGATCATAATATCCAGATCATGGTTTCTGACAGCACCGGAGGAAAGCTCTACGCCATTGCAGACAATATCATACTGCCAGGCGAGGATTTCTTCCGGTTTTTTCGTCATCAAAGCCTCCAGACCGCCCTGCGGCATAGAAAACGGATTGTGTGTGAATACGATTTTTTTCTCTGTTTCATCATATTCATACATTGGAAAATCATTGACAAAGCAGAAGCGGAATGCTTTTTCTTCACACAGTCCCAGACGGTTTCCGAGCTCTGTCCGGATCTGTCCGGCATAGAGCGATGCCCGTTTTTCCTGATCGGCAATAAAGAAAATGGTATCTCCAGGCTCTAATCCGGCCAGATTTGCAATTTCTGTTTTTTGTTCTTCCGGAATAAATTTATCAATCGGTCCCTTGTAAGACATATCCTCTGCGACCTCTAGGTATCCTAGTCCGCCCATACCAATGGATTCAGCAAATTTCAGCAGCTTATCATGAAAGCTTCTAGACATTTCAGCATGGACCTTGATGGCTCGGACAGTCTTTTTTAAGAACGGGCGGAAGGTACATTTTTGGAAAAACTCTGTCAGGTCAATAATGCGTAGAGGGTTCCTTAGATCCGGTTTGTCCGTTCCGAATTCCAGCATTGCCTGTCGATAGCTGATGACAGGAAAAGGAGCTTCTGTCACCTGATAGCCCTCCGGCGCGAAGGTCGAAAAAGCAGCACCTAAGACCTCTTCTCCAACTCGGAACACATCCTCCTGTGAGGCAAAGCTCATTTCGAAATCCAGCTGGTAAAACTCTCCGGGAGAACGATCGGCACGAGCATCCTCATCCCGAAAACATGGTGCGATCTGAAAATATTTATCAAAGCCGGACACCATTAAAAGCTGCTTATACTGCTGAGGAGCCTGAGGGAGGGCATAAAATTTTCCTTTGAATTTCCGGCTCGGAACAATATAATCCCTGGCACCCTCCGGAGAAGAGGCACAAAGAATCGGTGTCTGGATTTCCAAAAATCCTAGCTCCGTCATTTTCTGCCGGAGAAAGGAGATGACCCTGGAACGAAACATCATCGTATCCTTCACCTTGCGGTTGCGAAGATCCAGATAGCGGTATTTTAAACGAACCTCTTCCCGGGTCTCCTTGGAGGTCTGGATATCGAAGGGGAGATGTTTGCGGACTTTGGAAAGCATGGTGATTTTAGAAGCTTCCAACTCGATCGTTCCCGTAGGAATCTTGGGATTGTAGGTTTCGGCATCCCGCTGGCAGATCGTTCCTTCAACAGAAATGCAATCCTCCCGGCCAAGACCGTGAAGCAGGGAGGTATCGCGCAAAACGACCTGAAGCACGCCGTAGTGATCTCTTAAATCCAGAAAAGATACCCCACCGTGATCGCGGATATTTTCGATCCACCCCGCGACTTTTATCGCAGCATGGATGTCTTCTTCCTTAATTTCACAAATCAAATGGCTTCTGTACGTGTCTGATGTCTTCATAGTAAATCGCTCCTTTTCTATTTTGGTTTGGAAAAATGATCACAGGCAAATTTTATGCTGTGAAGCCGCTTGTGAAGAAATGAGCATAAAAAAACTGCCCATCCTAAAGCAATGCGTTCAGGACGAACAGGAACTGTCCGCGGTACCACCTGATTTACTGCCGCCATTGGCAGTCTCTCATCGTCTGCGTGAAAGATCGGTTCAACCGCATGAAAGTCATTCGACTGTATGAAAGTCATTCAATTACATGAAAGTTTTTCATCTGCGTGAAACCCGTTTCATTCACAGACGCTGCTGTTTTTCGTACAGCAACTCGGCTCACCTACTGATCTGCCCCTTTGCAGAAATCAGACGTTTGGCTCGCAGCTGGTAAAGTGTTATTCACGCAAACTCATACTGCAGGATTCTCACTATCGCCTGCTCACTGGGAGCGAACTTTTGCGCTACTTCTCTTCGTCATCGCCATTGGCGTCATTATAAAACAAGAAAATTGATTTGTCAAATCTTTTTTGGAACTAAATTTTTTGTGGCAGCCGAGAGAATATTATGCTATGATGGGATAATAAGTTACGATTCACAGCTTTGGCGTGGTTACTATTCACAGTCCCCCTCCCGACATTCGGATTTCCCGCTGCTTCGCAGCTCTCCCGGCGCATTTGCGCCTGAAATCCTCATTC
>CADBUD010000019.1 GCA_902797785.1 uncultured Lachnospiraceae bacterium | reverse complement strand
TGTTTATATTTGTATCTTTACCGTTTCCCTTTTAGTCCTGTCATTGGACGGAACCGATCTGATCACAAATTTCACCGCTATCGCAGCGACGATCAACAATATCGGCCCGGGACTGGAAAAGGTCGGTCCGACAGCAAATTTTGCGCTGTATTCCAATCCGGCCAAGCTGATGCTGATTTTTGATATGCTCGCAGGAAGACTGGAAATTTTTCCCATCGTCCTTTTATTTGTGAGGGAAACATGGAAAAAATTTTAACATAGTCTATAAGTAAAAAACAAAAAGAGAAAGGAAGAAAGAACATGAAACAATTTATGAAAGAATTCAAGGAATTCATCAGCAAAGGAAATGTCATGGACATGGCCATCGGTATCATCATTGGAGGCGCGTTTACAGCGATCGTATCCTCCTTAGTCGATGATATCATCAACCCACTGCTCGGATTGTTCGGTGGAATGAACTTTGACCAGCTCAGCCTGAACATCGTAGGAGATGTGACGCTGTATTACGGAAAATTTATCACGGCAATCATTAATTTCCTGATCATGGCCCTGGTCATCTTTTGTATTGTCAAGGCAATGAATAAGGCGTCTGAAAAGCTGATCAAGAAAAAAGAAGCAGAAGAAGAAAAAACAACCAAGATCTGTGTTTATTGTAAGAGTGAGATCGCAATCGATGCGACCAGATGCCCGCACTGCACTTCCATCTTAGATGAAAAGCCTGCCAAGAAATAATAAAGAATGTATACCATGATGACGCAGTAAATGCGTCATACAGAGGAACGTTTCATAGAACAAAAAGAGAAATGGAGAAGATATTATGTCAGATCAAAAAGATGCATTAGCAGAAGGATATAAAGAGTTTTTAAATCACGGAAAAACAGAAAGAGAATGTGTAAAAGAAATCATAAAAACAGCAGAAAAAGAAGGCTACCGAAATCTAAAGGAGATTTTGGAACGCAAAGAGACACTTTCCTCGGGAGATAAAGTATATTACGCTTATATGAAAAAATCCATCGTCCTTTTTCAGCTGGGAAAAGAGCCGTTAGAAAATGGACTGCGTATTTTAGGAGCGCATATTGATTCCCCAAGGCTCGATGTAAAGCAGAATCCTCTTTATGAAGACAATGGGTTTGTCTACCTGGACACCCACTATTATGGAGGCATAAAAAAATATCAGTGGGTGACACTGCCATTGGCCATTCATGGCGTTGTTGCCAAAAAGGACGGCAGCGTGCTGGAAATCTGCATCGGAGAGGAAGAAGGAGATCCGGTATTCTGCATTACGGACCTGTTGATTCATCTTGCCGGGGAACAGCTTCAGAAGAAGGCCGACAAGGTCATTGAAGGAGAAGGTCTGGATCTTTTGATCGGAAGTGAAGAGCCGGAAGCGAAAGACCAGAAAGCAGAAGGGAAATCATCTGACGAAGCAGAGGAGAAAGAGTCAGAGGAAAAAAAGAAAGATTCCGTCAAGAAAAAGATCCTTGCAATCCTAAAAGAAAAATATGAGATCGAAGAAAAAGATTTTCAGTCGGCGGAGCTGGAGATTGTACCGGCAGGGAAGGCGAGAGATTTAGGAGCAGACCGTTCCATGGTCTTAGGCTATGGACAGGATGACAGGGTATGTGCCTATACCTCCATGATGGCAATGCTGGAGGAGCAGGATTGTGAAAAAACGACCTGCTGTCTGCTGGTGGACAAAGAAGAAATAGGAAGTGTGGGCGCGACAGGGATGAAATCCCGGTTCTTTGAAAACATCCTGGCAGAGCTGATGGAAGCCCATGAGGGATTTTCAGAGCTGAAGCTTCGCCGGTGTCTCGCAGAGTCAAAGATGCTTTCCTCTGATGTGAGTGCAGCATTTGATTCATTATATGCCGGAAAATACGACAAAAAGAATGCTGCCTTTTTTGGAAAGGGACTGGTCTTCAATAAATATACCGGCAGCAGGGGAAAATCCAGCTCGAATGACGCGAATGCGGAATATATCGCATGGCTTCGTAACATTCTGGATGAGGCAGGAGTACAGTATCAGACAGCAGAGCTTGGAAAAGTAGATGTCGGCGGTGGCGGAACGATTGCCTATATCATGGCTTTGTACGGAATGAATGTGATCGACAGCGGCGTGGCAATTTTGAGCATGCATGCTCCATGGGAAGCTTCGTCAAAGACCGATCTTTTGGAGGCAAAAGAGGGATACCGGGCATTTTTGCGTGCCTGAGATATCCGTGACCGGAAAGAGATAGGAAACAGAGAGAGGAATCGTCATCGAATCGTGTCAGGAGACCGGGCAGAAAATGGAGGTGAAACATCATGATAGGAATCATACGTGTAGTACATATTTTAGCAGTGCTTGCTGCATTATTGATCATCTTGATTTTGATTCAGCTTCCGTTTTCTAAGACGAATCTTTTGCTCGGTCTTGGGATGGCATCAGAAATCATTTATATGGTCGTCGATGATCATATGCTTTTCGCAGATGGTGAAGATTCCAAAATCAAGCTGATGGCGGTTTTTGCGATGGCAGTGATGCTGGTACTGCTGCTGTTCTTTGTCATACACTACACAATCACGGCAAGGCTCAGTCATATGATAGAAAACCGCATTTTCTACCAGTTAAGTGTAATGGACGGACTTCTGCTTTTAGGAACGGGAGCTACCGCTGTCTACGCTTCCTTGAGCAGAGATTATCCGGCAGGCGTCTGGCGGTGCTGTTTTGTTGTTTTTTTGTTCCTATATGATTTGTTTCTATCCTATGTCGTGCTGAAAAACAGATACTTTAATATTTATACCGTAACGACAGAACATATCAAGGACGGGATTTTAGAAGCACTGATCGTCGTGGACACAGACCATCGACTGCGGGATTTTAATGAAAAAGCCAAAGAGTTTTTCCCGGAGCTGTTTGAACATGGTGTCGGAAATAAAATTGAAGAATCCATAGAAGTGTTTGAAAATTTTTTCAAAGAGGGGCGGACCAGGTTTCACTGGAAAGACAAATACTACGATAGCTATACAAGAGAGGTCCGGTTCCATAAAGAATTTCTGGGTCATATGATCATTGTCACGGATATGACAGAAATTTATGACAACATGGAACGACTGATTGATTTAAAGCAGGAGGCAGAAAACGCCAAGGAGGATATTTTGAGTCAGTCCCAGTTTTTACAGAATGTATTCAATACCCTTCAGAGAGGAATCATTCACTATACTGTTGGTTCCAAAGGACATGTGATCAATGCCAATGACGCGGCCTATGCCATCTGGGGGTATACCAAAGAAGAATTTAAAGAAAAATTT
>CADBUD010000018.1 GCA_902797785.1 uncultured Lachnospiraceae bacterium | reverse complement strand
CGATATAGGAAAAAATGTTACTATTCACAGCCACGATCCCGCACGGTATTTTCATGCATTTTTGTATGAAGACCCGGGGAAGCAGAAGAAGGAACTGCCATAAAATGAGTGGAATGTGCATACAGATGCCGGCACTTTTTTGGGGCAGCTTCCTGATATGAGGGGAAAAATATGTATCAGAGACGTTTACAGGGTTGGATGAAGCATTTTGATTTTATTGTTTTGGATGCGCTTTGCTTTCAGGTCAGTTTTATTCTGGCCTGCATTATTCGGCACGGGATGGTAAATCCCTATGAGAGCGTATTATACCGGAATGTCGCGTTTGTAGGTTTTTTTGTACAGGTGCTGATATTGATTGAAATGAGAAACTTTCATAATGTACTCAAACGCGGATATTATCAGGAATTTCTGCGGATGTTACAGGCAGCATTTGTTACCATGCTGATGGTCACGTTCTATCTGTTCCTGATTCAGCAGGGAGGGACTTTTTCGCGAATCGTTCTAGTGGCCTGGGGAGTACAGTATGGGGCACTGGGGTATTTGGTAAGATGTGTCTGGAAATACATCCTTCATTCCAGAGATGTCTTAAATAAGGGAAAGCGACGAATGGTATTGATATCCACACCGGAGAAAGCAGAGCATACCTTAAAAGGAATTTTGGAAAAAAGTTATGGAGGATTTCAGGTAACGGGAATCATTTTAATCAAGGAAAATGCCGTAGGAGAAGACTATCCCATTGGCAGTCAGATCCTGGAGGTGCCGGTGGTCGCAGATGATGATAATGCCTTAGAATGGATCTGCAGGGACTGGGTGGACGAGGTGTTTTTGGATTTAAGAGAAATCAGTCCGAAACGGAAAGAACTGCTGCAGGTAATTATTGAAATGGGCATGGTGGCACATGTCAATGTCGGGGATGATCCGGAACTGGTTCTGCCGAAAAAGCAGATTCAAAAAATGGGACAGTACACGGTTCTGACCGTCAGCTCCAATATGCTAAGCCTAAAGCAGGTGTTCATGAAACGTGCGATGGATATTCTTGGCGGGCTGGTAGGCTGTCTGATCACCGGGATACTGTTTTTGTTCCTGGCACCAATCATCTATATCAAATCGCCCGGACCGATCTTTTTTACCCAGATGCGGGTGGGCAGAAATGGAAGACTGTTCAAAATTTACAAATTCCGCAGTATGTATATGGATGCCGAGGAACGGAAAAAAGACCTGATGGAGCAAAATGATGTTGCCGATGGAATGATGTTCAAGATGGAAAACGATCCCCGGATCATCGGAAGCGAAAAAGGAGATGGGAAGGGATTCGGGAATTTCATTCGAAAGACCTCCTTGGATGAGTTTCCACAGTTCTATAATATTTTAAAGGGAGATATGAGTCTGGTTGGGACAAGGCCGCCGACAGTGGATGAATGGGAAAAATATGATTTTCATCACCGGGGACGCCTGTCGATGAAGCCGGGACTGACCGGAATGTGGCAGGTCAGCGGACGCAGCGACATCCTGGATTTTGAAGAGGTCGTCGCGCTTGACAGGAAGTATATCAATGAATGGAGTTTTATTCTGGATTTCAAGATTCTGTTAAAAACAATTGTTGTGGTACTAAAACGTGAGGGATCGCGCTAAGGAGTTCCTAACGAAAACCATTGCCGGATTTCGCTAACCTCTGTTGCCAGAAAAATAGGAGGAAGAAAAATGACAAAAGAAGTTCTATTGACGATGACCGGAGATCATATGGATCAATTTCAGGAAAATGATACCGTAGAGATCATAACGCCGGCAGAGTATTATGAAAAAAATGGAAAAAAATACATCTTGTTTGAAGAAATCAGTGAAGACACCAAAGAAATCACAAAGAGCAGGATCAAGATTTCACAGGACAAGGTAGAGGTGACCAAATCAGGGGAAGTCAATGTACATATGGAGTTTATTCAAAATCAAAAAAATGATAGCATTTATCAGACACCGTTCGGGATGATGATGATCGGAATCCAGACGGAGCAGGTGAAGCTATTAGAAATCGAAAACCTGATCGAACTGCAAATTGATTATGGAATGGAGGTCAATCATTGTCATATGGCTGACTGCTCCATGAAAATCAAAGTCATTGCCAAACATTCTGAGGAAGCCTATCTTTCCCTTGGACAATAAATCAAAAAGGAGAAAAGCAAACGCTTTTCTCCTTTTTGATTTATTGATTGACAACCATTATTTACCGAAAGCCCATGTACGGAACCGGGAAAAAAGACCTTTCTTTTTTGGCTCTTCGACAACGGTCTTTCCATGCAGACCGCGAACCTTTGTGATATAGAGACCACTGACCGTCGCTTTGACTTCTTTTCGAATCGGGATTTCATCAAAAATAGATTCTTCACAAATGAAGGTCATGATCTTTGGACCGGCCTTGGCTTTGACGATGGGAAGCTTTGCGCCCCGCATCAGCTTTGGTGTCTGTTCAAGGACAAGGGAAGGAAGACCGGCATCCTTTAGCTTCATTCGCTTTTTGTCAATAATCAGTAAAGAGACTGTCTGGGCATAGGAAGCTAATTGCTCCTGCTGCTCTGCCTGCTTTTTCTGAGCCTTTTTTCCAAAAAAATAAAGAGCGACGACCGCTGCAATCAATAAAACTAAAATCACAATAAAAACAATCCAACCAGTACTCACAAAAAATCCTCCTATTCCCGTCACAGAGTAAAAATCTGCCACGATTCAAATGTAATGCTGTGTTAGTCATTCAGAAAATCACCCTTGCAAGCAAGTGATTTTCCTCATTATATCATGAGCAAAAAAAAAATTCAATTATGAAAAAACAATGGAAAGATTTCTTTACAAATTGTCGAAATTCATGTATAATCTGATTAGTGCTTTTGGTAAAAGTGCCAAACTATGTTAGGAGGATAAAATTGAATGAGTGATGTAAAAAGTATCATTACAGAAGGAAAAGCAGTGCTTGGAATTGAGTTCGGTTCGACGAGGATCAAGGCAGTGCTGGTAGGAGAAAACAACGAACCGATCGCGTCCGGAGCGCATGACTGGGAAAATCAGCTTGTGGACAACATCTGGACCTATTCGTTAGATGCGATCTGGAAGGGCGTACAGGACTGCTACGCGAACATGGTAAAGGATGTCAAAGACCAGTATGGCGTAGAGCTCACCAAGCTCGGAGCTATCGGCTTTAGCGGAATGATGCATGGGTATATGCCATTTGATGAAAAGGACGAGCTTTTGGTTCCGTTCCGTACCTGGAGAAATACCATCACAGGTGAGGCTTCCGAGGAACTGACGAAGCTGTTGAATTTCCATATTCCACAGAGATGGAGCGTAGCTCATCTGTATCAGGCGATTTTAAATAAAGAGGAGCATGTAACCAAAATCAGCTTCATCACGACATTGGCCGGTTACATCCATTGGAAGCTGACAGGAGAAAAAGTCATGGGAATCGGTGAAGCTTCCGGTATGTTCCCGATTGATATGAACACGAAGGACTACTATGCAGATATGATCGAAAAATTCGATCAGGCAGCTGCAGAAAAGAACAGCGAAATCTCATGGAAGATCAAAGACATCCTTCCAAAGGTACTTGTCGCAGGAGAACAGGCCGGCAGCCTGACAGAAGAGGGAGCAAAGCTCTTAGATCCATCCGGAAAATTAGAGGCAGGATGCCCGATGTGTCCGCCAGAGGGAGATGCCGGTACAGGAATGGCCGCGACCAATAGTGTTGCACAGCGTACCGGAAATGTATCCGCCGGAACTTCTGTTTTTGCCATGATCGTTCTGGAAAAGGATCTTGCAAAGGTACATGAGGAAATCGATATGGTTACGACTCCGACAGGAAGTCCGGTAGCCATGGTTCACTGCAATAACTGTACCTCTGATCTGAATGCATGGGTCAATCTGTTCAAAGAATTTGCTGAGGCCTTCGGCATGGATGAGGTCGATATGACCAAGCTCTTTAAGGTTCTTTACAACAAAGCATTAGAGGGAGATGCAGATTGTGGCGGACTTCTTGCATACAACTATTTCTCAGGAGAACATGTGACTAATTTAGAGGCAGGACGCCCGCTCTTTGTACGGACACCGGACAGCAAGTTCAATCTTGCCAATTTTATGAGAGTGCATCTGTTCACAGCACTTGGTGCCTTAAAGACCGGCTTGGATATCCTGATCAAAGAAGAGGGAGTCGAGGCAGATGTCGTAACAGGACATGGCGGCTTATTTAAGACCAAGGGAGTGGGACAGAGCATCCTTGCCGCTGCGATGAATACCTCTGTTACCGTGATGGAAACAGCAGGAGAAGGCGGAGCATGGGGAATCGGTCTGTTGGCATCCTATATGATCAACAAAGAGGATGGCGAAACACTGGATGATTTCTTAGTAAATAAAGTATTCAAGGGTGAGACCGGAACAAAGATGGATCCGGATCCGGAAATGGTTGCAGGATTTGATGAGTTCATTAAACGTTACGCGGCAGGTCTTCCGATTGAGCGTGCGGCAGTAGATCATCTGAACTAAGGTACAATGATAAAACATATTTACATGGTGTAATGAATTTCGGGGGGGTAAAAGCAGGTGTAAAACTTTTGCCTTCCCTTTTTATACCCGTTAACGCAAACCATTGTTGGTTTTCGCTGATGAACATAAAATGACGCGCACGGATTTGGTAGGGAAAATGCCGATTTTGGTGACTAAAATCCAGCGCAGCTCAGGAATAAAACGGCAAGCCATTTCGTTCCTGAGTATAATTGCGGAATAATCTGCCTGAATCACTTTTGACGGGCAAATCATTTATATGGAGGGGACTATGGCGGAATTTTCAGAATGCTTGGAAAAAATAATGGAACGACGAAACCTTTCACTTTCAGAAACAGCAGCACAGACCGGATATCTAAAGTCCAGGCTGTCTTACTGGGTCAATGAAAAGCATATTCCGGATAATTTGGAAACGGTGAGGGACTTAGCGAACAGACTTCAGTTGTCTTATCTTGAGAGCGAGGAATTAAAACGTGCCTACGAGATGGATGCCTGGGGACCAGAAGCCTATGAGTGCTTTATGGAAACCATCGAGTTACTGAAGGAGCTGGAAAAGAAAGGTTTCGAGTATTCGCAGAAAGATAAAGTGGGGGTTGAAAGTGGAGAGGAGCAAAAAAAGCTTCCGGCGTTTTCAGCCTTTGATTCAAGACAGGAGGTCTTAGCAGGAATACGAAAGATACTGCGCTTTGATGCAGAAAATGAGGATCGGATCATACGGTTCGATATTCATAGAATGCCGGACGAACTGTTGGATTTACTAAGTGGGCAGAATACCAATGCATCATTTGAGATTATTTTACATGTGGAAGAAGCAGACTCAGAAGACAGATTATACAATATCCGGATGATTAAGCGTTTTTTACAGCTTTTTTTCAGTAAAAAGCGAGTTGCGCTCTATCTTAGCAAGGAGAAGGAGGCAGAGGACTTATTTGAACGGAACCGGATCTTTTCCCATGATTTTTATCTGGAGATGGATCGGAGCATGACCTATGGGATGCAGAATACAAGCGAAGAATGGCTAAAATATCATTTGAATTATTTTGAATATCAAAAAAGGGAAGGAGATCCGATTTTTAATAACCGGCTGGAACCATTATCTGTCATCACCGAGCTTTTGGTAGAGTGGGGCGAAATGTATGAAATTACAGAGCAGCCTTGTCTGGGACTGGCGTTGACCAGGGAGATGATGGAGGAATATATTTATCGGGAGCTGCCTTACCGTGACCAGATGATTGATGAGGTTCTAAAAAAACGGAATGGATTAATGGAAAAATACGGAACCACTCATGCTTTTTTTTATGAAGAGGGGCTGATCGAATTTATGGAAAAAGGTCGATTTACCAGTTTTCCATATGAAATTTATCGAAGCCTGGAAATGAGGACGAGGTGCGAAGTCCTTCAAAGGGCCATTGCCTATGCAGAAGAAAAAAAGGTGATTCAATATATCCTAAAGGATAAGACCTTTCCGTTTTTGAAACGGACGCACATAGAATTTGTAAAAAATCTGGAAAACAAGAGCAATGAAGTGGAAAAGCTGTTGATGGAAATTGATGTTTCCGATGACGAGCGTCAGACAATAATTTTGGAAGACGGACATATGGTGGACAATTTTGAGGGCTTCTTTAAGTACCTTGAAAAGAGCGATTACATATGGAACGCTGAAGAGACGATTCAAAAAATGAAAGATATTTTGTCACATTATGAAAAGCAAATAATCGAAAAGGAATAAGGAACCTGGTTCCTAAGACAGGATGAGACAATGCAGAAATTTTCGGAATTTATCAGTGAGTATTTAAAGAAAAACAATATTTCATATCGAAGTGCGGAAAGCATGTGCAAGATCAGCCGCGCAGGAATCAAGCGGTATGCAGAGGGAGAGCGGATTCCGGACAGCTATGAAACCGTGCAGCAGCTTGTAGACGGCCTGGGCTTTGATCAGGAAGAAAAAGAAAAGATCAAATATTCCTACCTGATAGAAAAAATGGGAAAGCGAAAGTATGAAATGTTCGCTTATATGGAATATTTGTTCTTGGGCAGAAACGTTTATTATGAAATCCGGGATGATTTTTTTTATCAGCTTCTGGAAATAGAACCGGAGGAGACTTCCTTCTGGAACATGGAAGAGGTGGCGCTCCAAAGAGCAGATGAAAAGGGGGTCTGTCATTTTTCGGACCGGGAGGAAATCCGGCAGGTGATGAAGAGCCTGATTTTTGGAGCAAAGGAGATAAAACTGTATCAGACCCCGATCAATCGCGAGGTGATGAAGCTTCTTTGCCAAAAAGTAAAGAAGGATCCGGAATGTGAGGTCTTACAGATCTTCAAATCAACCAATTCCATGGATGAAGATGATGTGTATAATATCCAAAATATAAGAGCTGTTTTTCCCGTGTTCCTTCAAACAGAGAAATACGAGATTTATCACTATTACAAAGGGAGTGGCCGATGGGATGAGGATAAGCTCAAACAAGGGATCCTTTGGACGCCAAAGGGAGTTCTTTTGTGCGATTTCTATCTGACCAGCGGAGTCTTTTTGAGCCGTCCGGAGTACATCAATTATTATAGGATAATGCTGGAGCGGATGCGTCTGGGGATAATCAAATTGGCAGAAAGAGTTCCGAACAATCAGATCGACCAAATGGTCGGACCGGAAAGCGAATCCTATGCAGGGGATGATGGGAAAAACACATTTTTCTTTCCTGACTTACAAAAATTATGCATAAAAAATGGTGGGACAACGGGAAGTGTGATTTATGAACCGGCATTGATTCATAGATTCCGGGATTATATGCAAAACAGGGATTAGATCCATCGCTTCATATAACGATGTGTATTTTCAATATCTATAGGAAATAAAAAAAACCAGTCCGCTCTGTTCAACGGGGAAAGAGGACTGGTTTTTTCTTTATCATACAACAGATAGATTATGATGGAATCAGTGGATGTCAGCGGCAGCTTTGGCTGACGAAGTCAATTTTTCCAGAAGCGGTCTGCCGTAGGTGAAAAGATACATTATGCCTGCCATAAGAAAGGCGGTAAGGACATCGAAGACGGAATGCTGCTTTAAAAACATGGTAGACAGAATAATCGTCAGCATGAGCAGAAACGAGAGTCCGACCAGGACAGGATGCTTCTTAAAATGCCTGCTGTGGGAAACTCCCAGATGGACGCCAATGGAATTATACACATGAATGCTGGGAAACAGGTTGGTCGCCGTATCTGTTTGATACAAACGCTGTACCAGACGGACAAAAAGATTATTCCGTTCAAAAGAGACCGGCCGCAAATAATGTCCATTCGGGTAAATCGTGGAAATGAGCAAAAAAATGGTCATTCCGGTAAAGAGAAAAGCACAAAGGGTACCGTATTCTTTTGGATCCTTCCAGGCAAAAAAAAGGATGGAGCCGGCGACATAAAGGAACCATAAAAAATAGGGAATGACGAAATATTCAATAAAGGGGATTTTGTCATCCAGGGTCATATGGACAATATGAAAATCTGACGTGATATGCTGTTCTAAAATAGAAAACCAGGTCATATAAAGAATGCCGTAGAAAACTGTGAACAGGATATAATGTTTTTTAATGAAAGATAAAATCATGATCAATGCTCCTTCTTTGGGATGATGTTTTTGGCGTTCGTTCCTTATTCCTTTTGTATTGTAGCACGTTGGATAAATAATGCAAGAAGTTTTTTGTGAAAAAACATTTACGATGAAACGAAAGCAGTAACAGTTCACCCTTTCGGCTTCTCTGTTACAAAATGCACAGAGATGATGCATTCTGCATCACCTTGCGCCCATTGCCTCGGATTTTCTGTGACTTTCGTTGCGCTTCACTCACAAAAAATACCTTGCGGGAGAATAATGGTGAACTGTTACCGAAAGCATCCTCGTTTCCTATATTGTAACCTAAAAGAAAATATGTTATACTAAAAGAAAAAAGCTGAGATAAAAGAAGGGCAGAGTCAGATGAAAAGAATCGGTTTTTTTGATTCCGGTGTGGGCGGAATCTCTGTGCTTCATGAAGGAATGAAGCGGATTCCGGATGCGGAATTTTTATATTATGCAGACACGAAGCATGTCCCATATGGAACAAAAAGCAGAGAAGAAATTGCAGAATATGTAGAAGAGGCCGTAGCGTTTTTGGCAGAAAAAAACATTGACGCCTTGGTGGTGGCATGCAATACGGCGACGAGTGTTTCTGTTCGAAAGCTGCGAAGCAAATACACGTTCCCGATTGTCGGGATGGAGCCGGCAGTCAAGCTGGCACTCAAATTAGAAAAAAAGAAAAAAATCCTGGTCACAGCGACCGATGTTACAGTACATGGAGAAAAGCTCCGGCTGCTATTAGAAAAATTCGATCATAAAGGGCAGGCAGAGCTGTTAGGTTTAGGTGGGTTGGTGAGCTTCGCGGAGCAGAATATTTTTGAGGGCGAGAATGTAGTAAATTATCTGACCTCAGAGCTTGCCGGAAGGGATCTACAGGAATATGGGGCTGTTGTATTTGGCTGCACGCATTTTGGATATTTTCGTGACAGCTTTAAAGAAATATTTCCTAAGAGCATCCGCTATGTAGATGGAAATGAAGGGACGATCCGGCATCTGGTCGATCTTTTGGGAGAGTCAGAGCTTGAGATACAGAGCAGTTCCCTGGCAGAAACAGCCGGGGATCACCGGGGGCGTCTGCCAGTCACCTACTATGAATCAGGACAGGAGGTGATTGATCCGAAGCGTCTGCAGTGGATCGATCAGCTGCATATCAGACTGGAGCAGCTGAAGAAACTTTGACCAGAAAAGCATTTTGTGTTATACTCAGAAATTAAAAGGAGGTGCGCCTATGAACAAAATCATCACAATAGGAAGACAGTACGGAAGCGGAGGAAAAGAAATCGGAAAAAAACTGGCAGATTCTCTGGAGATTCCTTTCTATGACAAAGATTATCTGAAAGAGAAGGCAAAAGAAAGCGGGATTTGTGAAGAGCTGTTTGAAAATTATGATGAAAAAGCGACCAGCAGCTTTTTGTATTCCCTTGTCATGGATCCTTATACCTTTGGTCGGTTCGATATGCCGATTCCGCAGAAGGTCTATCTTTCGACCTTTGATTCGATCCGTTCCCTTGCGGAACAGGGGCCATGTGTCATTGTCGGACGATGCGCGGATTATGTTCTGCGGGAGAGAGCAGACTGCTTAAATATTTTTATCAAGGCTCCATTGGAGAAACGGGTGGCACGCATCTGCACACGTCTGAATGTTGATGCGAAAACAGCAGAAAGCACCATTTACAAAATAGACAAGCAAAGAAAGAGTTATTATAATTTTTACACGTCACAAAAATGGTCAGATTCCCTAAATTATGATATGGTCATCGATAGTGGAATCTTGGGCATTGCAGGAACCGTTGAAATTTTACGTGATTTTGTAGAAAAAGCAGATGAGTAGCAGCAGTTCCGTAGTGTAGTTGGAGGATGGATATGTACCTGAAAAGCCTGAACGAAGAAATATACGAAAAGCTGATCAATGAGTTGAGCTTTAGCAACAATATCATTGAAGATATGAGAAAAGTAATCAAAGAGCTGGAGGATAAATTAAAAATCGATAAAATGGAGATGATTGTCTGCCGGAGCGGTCTTTCCCCATATGAGATTGTCGTATACCAGTCTCCGGAGTTCGATCCGTTCTCGACGACCAGTTATTTTGAAAAACGAATTGATATTTCCCCGAGAGAATACAGTATCTGCCGCTCATACAAAAAGGTCAAAAAAAACAAATGGATCGAGTACGATACCCAGGTTCAGGAAAATGTTATGAAGCTGCTGCTGAATTTTTTGAGAAAGTATCAGCTTCAGCAGCAGCTGGAACGCCAAAAGATTACAGATCTTTTGACGAATTATGTGGAGCTGAGAGGCTTTGAAGTCTTTTTACAGGAAATCATAAAAAAGAACCGGGGATTCCAATATGCCATCGTATATTTTGATATCAAACGTTTCAAGCTGATTAATAACGAATACGGTTATAATGCCGGGACAGCAGCACTGGCGATGGTGGCAGAAAAAGTAGCGTCCTTTTTAAAGGTAAAGAAAAAAGAAACCGCGATCAGCTGGGAATGGGACTGTGACCAGATGCTGGGTAGAATCAGCGCAGACAAATTCCTAGCATTAGTCAAAAAGAACAACCTAGATCACCTGGTCTCCCTTTTATCCCGGTTGGAGGTATCCTTTGGAAGAGGAGATTCCAAGATGGAAAAGAGGGTTCTATCTGCCAATATCGGAATCTATCTTTTGGATGGAAGAGACCAGCATATTTCCCAGATTATGGAAAAGGTATTTGTAGCAGGAGAAATTGCCAAAAATAAAGAAGATATTGACGTATACTATTATGATGAAGAAGCCCATAGGTGCTTCCTAAAGGAAAAAGAAATTGCGGATAAGATGGAAATGGCGCTTTATGAAGAAGAGTTCAAAGTCTTATTTCATCCCAAGGTCGATCTTCGTACCCAGACACTTTCCGGCGCGGAGGCTCTGGTCCGGTGGAAGCACGTAGACAGCGCATCTTATGAGCCAATGACATTTTTAGAGATTTTTGAAAAGAGCGGGTTTATTTGTGAAGTGGATTTTTACGTATTTGAGGAGGTATGCAAACGTATCCGGGAGTGGATCGACGATGGCATCGAGCCAGTCGTGGTCTCATCTAATTTTTCCAGGATGCATCTAAAACATGAGAACTTCCCGTATAAAATATTTGATATTCAGGAGCGTTATCGTGTCCCGGGCAGATATTTGGAGATTGAGTTTACTGAAACTGCCTATACGGACGAGGACAAAAGAATGAACGACGTCGCTGATCTGATTCGGAGCCGGGGACTTCGCCTTGCCATTGATGATTTTGGAAGCGGATACGCGTCCCTGTCTCTTTTGGCGGATATGGATGTGGATGTCCTAAAGATTGACCGCTCCCTGATCTACAAGGGACTGACCTCAGAGCGGGAAAAAATTGTGATGCAGAGCATTTCAGATATGGCGCACAGCCTTGGCGTAGATACCGTATGTGAAGGAGTCGAAAATAAAATACAGGCCAATTTCCTAAAAAGCATACATTGCTACATTGCCCAGGGTTATCTTTACGACAGACCGTTAGAGTATGAGGAATTTCGGGAGCGTCTCATAACGAAGCAGTATGAGGATCATTTGAATTAAGAAACTGTGAATCAAATTCTTCCAGAGATTTCCACGCATAAGAAAAAGAATTTTCCATACACTACAAGTACGAAAGCAAGTCAGGCTTTCAGAAAAAAAGATTAAAAGTGTAAAGGAGAACAATTATGAGCAACAGAACAAATGTACCAGAAGCAAAGGATGCAATG
This sequence comes from uncultured Lachnospiraceae bacterium, assembly GCA_902797785.1. Classification (GTDB taxonomy): domain Bacteria; phylum Bacillota; class Clostridia; order Lachnospirales; family Lachnospiraceae; genus RUG14305. Next base: position 543 of record CADBUD010000018.1, on the reverse strand, counting down.
AACCGTTTTAAAATGGAGTGTGCCAATGAAGTAGGAGTAGATTTAAAAGAGGGATATAATGGACACCTCACATCCAGAGAAGCAGGCTCTGTCGGTGGGCAGATCACCAAAAAGCTGGTAGAGGCTCAGATGCGTCAGATGGCGGGCAAATAATACCATTGCGGCAATAAAAGCAATAAAAGCATAAATTTCAAGATAATGAAATCCAAAACAGCTTTACATCAAGGTGTGAAGCTGTTTTTGTTATGCGTCACTGTTGTAAACGTAACCAATTTTTTTGGTATAATATTTTTTAGTATAATAAAAAAAAGAACTGGAAATCTCATAAGAAGTATGATATACTAATCCTCTGAGTATGGTTTTTTCTGCTTTTTAAGCTGAAAAATAAAAGGAAACCGTGAGGAGCAGTACAGAGATTAATGATATGGGAAACGAATTTATGTTACTATTCACAGCCACTATCCCGCAAGGTATTTTCATGCGTTTTTTGCACACCGAAGGCGTACAGAGTATGAAAATCCGGGGCAGTGGGCGCGAAATATG
>CADBUD010000017.1 GCA_902797785.1 uncultured Lachnospiraceae bacterium | reverse complement strand
TTTATCAAATTTTCCTGCTGTGAAGCAGGAATTTCTCCCAGAATGAGGATTTCAGGCGCAAATGCGCCGGGAGAGCTGCGAAGCAGCAGGAAATCCGAATGTCGGGAGGGGGACTGTGAATAGTAACATTGAATCAGACTGACGACAAAAAGAAAAGGACTGCATTGCCCACCATCAAAATATCAGCTTACGCCGGTATCTTCTCTTGGTGAACTTATACAGTCCAATTTATGATTCAGCGGTCAAGAGTCTTTCTCCACGACAAGCTCACTTGTCGGTGGAGAGAAGACTTTATGACCGCCCACGATATGAGCAAGAAGTGGGGCGAAGCCACACAGAATTGCAAATATCGGGGGAGGATTGCAGGGCGCAGAGCACGGAACAATCCATCGAATCACTTTTGACGGGAAAATCAATGATTTATTCAAAATATATTATCATTTGCATCTTCAGGCGCAACGTAATTGTTTGAAAACAGTCCATTTGCCTGATAATTATACCTCGAAATGGATATGGATGAAAGATCATCATGAGTTGCATCTTTCAGCTTTACATAATCTGAAGGAATCCATACGCCTTTCTTTGATTGAACTAAACCAATTCTGAAGGTAAATGGATGTTCTTTCACTTCAAAATGCGATCCATCATCCGTATAAAGCTTATATGGAGCAGGACTTACCGTGATAAATTTTGGATTTTTGTGAAGAGCAGGCATAACCCAATCTGTAAGGGTTTCCATTTCGCCGGTCGGTGTTCCTGGCTCTTCCCAGCTTCCGCCATTGTAAAGAGGAACTTCAATCGTATGTTTCTCTGATTTTACACATGCATCTGCATCTTCAGAATCGCCATCAACCTGGTCAAAACTGTATACATATTGGTCTACTTTGATCTTCCATTTCGTTTTATCATTGATGTCAGCAGGATTTCCATTTGGCGCGTAATTATTTTCCGGTGTTGCGCCTTTACAGAATGTCCGGGTTGCAAAATCACGAACCTTCTGGGTAGAAAGAGTTTTTCCATCCTTTTTATAGGCAAGCTGATTGTATCCACTGGCATTTATATTTTGTTTCTCAGAATTTGAAAGACAATATGTCGGCATGGTCGGTGTAGGCTCTGTCAGCACACCTGCTCCAAGCTGAATCTGATCCAGCATATCAAAAGCCAGTTTTCCACAATTGGAATCCGTTATATTTGTATATACATAATTGCTCTGGGCTACTACATACAGTGCACCGATGACGAAAGGATCCTGGCAATTGTTGATGACATATTTTACCTGATTGACTGTTGTAGGCCAAGGATTAAAGCTTACATACTCTCTCTTTAATTTGATCGGGAGAACATAATTTTTACCTGTGTCAGGATCCTGATAAGCGTAATTTCCATCAAAAGATTCTTCCTCTACAGACCATTTGACTACATCTGAAACAGGAGATTCTACGACAGATTTAACGACTACTGTTCCACTTTTTAATGTCAGATTATTATACGTGATCACACAACTGTAGGAACCTGCCTCGTCGGCTTCAAAGGTATTTTTGGTTGCTCCTGAAATTTCATCTCCATTCTGTAACCATTGATAGGATGGCGTGCCTGAACCTGATTTTCTCGGAACGGCTCTTATGGTAACAGATGTACCCTCCGTACGTATTACGCCATCTTCCGGGGTCATGTAAAGTGTTACTTCTTCTGTTGTTTTCGAATCATCGGTTGTTTGCTTTTTCGTTTTTGCTTTCACTGTAATCTTGCAGGCGTATTTCTTCTTTTTATACTTCGCTGTAATCGTTGCCTTTCCAGCTTTTTTCGCCTTTACCTTTCCATTTTTAACCGTTGCGACCTTTTTGTTGCTTGTGCTCCATTTCACACCGCTGAGCTTCTTTTTTCCCTTTTTTAAGGTCAGGGTCTTTGATTTTCCAACGGTGAGTGTTGCCTTCTTTGCTGACAGTTTAATACTCGACGCCGCTCTTGAGTCCAAAGGTGCTAACACAGTACTCATGGCTACTACGGCACAGAGAACAATACTTCCTGCTTTCTTCATCATTTTCATAGCTTTGCCTCCTTTTTTGTCTTTTATTTGTCCACAGATAAAAAAACAAAACCTGCAGACTTATTATACATTATTCTCAAAGGCTTGTCATCACAAAAATTAGCTATTCAACTATTATTTTGCTGCTATGAACAGCGGAGCTGCAAAACGCACCCATCTGTAATTACGCTCTTTTAGCCCCACAGCACTGTTTATATTTCTTTCCACTGCCACATGGACACGGATCGTTCGGGTATACCTTGGCTGCGGTCCGCTTCTTTGGTCCCTGTTTCACGGACTCATCTTTATTTGTTCCTGTAACCTTGGCAACCTCTTCCCGCTCTACCTTCTGCTCCACTTTGACATGATACAGAAGCCGCAGGGTATCCTCTGTAATTGCCTGGGTCATGGCATCGAACATATCATATGCACTTAACTTGTACTCGATCAACGGATCTCTCTGTCCATATGCCTGCAGTCCGATTCCCTGACGCAGCTGATCCATATCATCGATATGATCCATCCATTTCCGGTCAATGACTTTTAGAAGAATCACGCGCTCCAATTCACGAATCTGCTCCGGCTCTGGGAACTCGGTTTCCTTTGCCTCATAGAGCTTTACTGCCTGCTCTTTCAAAATCTGCTTTAATTCGTCTTTCTTTCCGATCTTTTCAATGGTCTCTTCTGTGACATTTTCTACCGGAATCACCGGCGTCATGACGTTATTCAATCCGGCAAGATCCCAGTCGTCAGGAGACTGATCATCCGCAATTGTCATATCTACGGAGCTTTCCACAAAATCTGTGATCATCTTGTAGATGGCGTCTCTCATGCTCTCTCCGTCTAATACGCGGCGGCGCTCGGCATATATGATCTCTCTCTGCTCATTATTGACCTGATCGTATTCGAGAAGATTTTTACGGATACCAAAGTTATTTCCCTCGATTTTTTCCTGAGCCTTCTCAATCGCACGGGTCAGCATTTTATGCTCAATTTCTTCGTTTTCCGGTACGCCCAATGCATTGAACATACTCATCAGCTTTTCAGAGCCGAACAGACGCATCAGATCATCCTCCAGGGAAATATAGAACTTCGATTCTCCCGGATCTCCCTGACGTCCGGATCGTCCGCGCAGCTGGTTGTCAATACGTCTTGACTCATGGCGCTCTGTACCGATGATCTTTAATCCTCCAGCCTCTTTTGCTTCCTCGTCAAGCTTGATATCCGTACCACGGCCTGCCATGTTCGTCGCAATCGTAACCGCTCCATGATGTCCTGCATCTGCAACGATTTCTGCCTCTTTTTCGTGGAATTTCGCATTCAATACCTGATGCTTGATTCCACGCCGCTTTAACATCTTGCTCAGCTCCTCTGAGGTCTCGATGGTAATCGTACCTACCAGAACCGGCTGTCCCTTGGCATTCGCTTCCTCTACGGCGTCACATACGGCATGGAATTTTTCTTTTTTTGTTTTATAAACGGCATCCTGATGATCTACACGCTGAACCGGCTTATTCGTAGGAATCTCAATAACATCCATTCCATAGATGTCGCGGAACTCCTGCTCCTCGGTCAGGGCTGTACCTGTCATACCTGCTTTTTTACTATATTTATTAAAGAAATTCTGGAAGGTAATCGTTGCTAAGGTCTTGCTTTCGCGTTTTACCTTTACTTTTTCCTTTGCTTCGATTGCCTGATGCAGACCATCAGAATATCTTCTTCCCGGCATAATACGTCCTGTGAACTCATCTACGATCAGAATCTGATCATCCTGAACGACATAGTCCTGATCGCGGAACATCAGATAATGCGCGCGCAGAGCAAGGATGATATTGTGCTGAATCTCGAGATTTTCCGGATCGGCAAGATTTTCGATCTTGAAGAAATTTTCGACCTTTTTTACACCCTCCTGTGTCAAGTTCACGACTTTATCCTTTTCATCCACAATAAAGTCTCCGGTCTCTTCGATTTCAATTCCCATGATGGCGTCCATCTTGGAAAATTCCTGACTGGCCTCACCACGTTTTAACTGTTTGGCCAGAATATCACACGCCTCATAGAGCTTTGTGGATTTTCCACTCTGTCCGGAAATGATCAATGGTGTACGTGCCTCATCAATCAGGACGGAGTCTACCTCATCAATGATAGCATAATGAAGATCTCTTTGTACCAGCTGCTCTTTGTAAATTACCATGTTGTCACGAAGATAGTCGAAGCCAAGCTCATTATTCGTAACATAGGTAATATCACAGTTATATGCTTTTCTCCGTTCATCATTGTCCATGCTGTTCAGAACAACTCCGACCTTTAACCCTAAAAACTCATGAACCTGTCCCATCCACTCGGCATCACGTTTTGCCAGATAGTCATTGACCGTAACGATATGGACTCCCTTTCCTGCCAGGGCATTTAAGTAGGCCGGGAGCGTCGATACCAGCGTTTTTCCTTCACCGGTACGCATCTCCGCAATTCTTCCCTCATGCAGAATGATTCCACCGATCAGCTGTACCCGGTAATGCTCCATGTTCAGAACCCGGCGCGCAGCCTCACGAACGACAGCAAATGCCTCTGGAAGAATGTCATCCAGGGTCTCGCCTTTTTCCAAACGCTCCTTAAACTCTTTGGTCTTACCCTTCAAAGCTTCATCGGACAGCTCCATCATCTCCGGGCGAAGGGATTCAATCATATCAACTGTAGGATTGATCATCTTCAATTCCCGCTCACTATGTGTTCCAAATAATTTCTCAATTAACTTCATACTTTGTCCCTCCAAGTCCAAACAAAGCCGTATCCTGTACAACAAGCGTAACCTTTCAGCCTTACAGCTTCTTTAGTTACTAACATACAGCTTTTTGGTACAAAATTACTCACATTCTATCATTCTATCACTTTCCCTAATACATTACAATTAAAAAATTGTAAAAAATCTGTTACCTGGATTACGATTTGTAACAGTTCAGCCATACAGCTTCTCTGCTACAAAATGCGCCGGGAGAGCTGCGAAGCAGCGGAAAATGAAAAAACATACCAGCCGGAAGCAATTGTCCCTCCGACTGGTATGATCCATTTTCATAACCACGCTATTTCATTTTATGATCCGTTCTTTAGGAACTGTCCAGTTTCTTAGTACTCTGGCTCGATCAATCCATATGTATTACCTTTTCTTTTATAAACTACATTGACCTCTTCTGTCTCTGCATTCCGGAATACGTAGAAATTATGTCCCAGAAGCTCCATCTGAACACAGGCATCCTCAGGATACATCGGTTTGATTCCAAAGTGCTTGGTCCGGATGATCTTGATCTCATCATCCTCTTCGTAGTCTTTCTCGACAAATTCCTGCTGGAAGTTATTCGCGTTCTGCTGCTGATCAATGATCTTATTCTTATATTTTTTCAGCTGACGCTCAATCACTTCCTCTACCAGATCGATGGAAACATACATATCACTGCTCACCTGCTCGGAACGAATGATATTTCCTTTTACCGGAATCGTGACCTCGATTTTCTGACGATCCTTTTCTACACTCAATGTGACGATAATTTCTGTTTCAGGAGTAAAATATTTTTCTAATTTTCCAATTTTCTCATAAATTGCTGTTCTTAACCCCTCTGTTACATCAATGTTTTTTCCACTAATTGTAAATCGCATACAAATCAGCTCCTTCTCTATTTTTTCAGTTCATCTAACATCGCTCTCTAAAGAGAATGACTTGTTCCTATTATACCATATTTATCATTTTATGCAACTTATTTTATTTTTTATTGGTCACTTTTGACTATTTTTCTTCTTTTTCTTATCTGAAAATCCTCATTTTACCAGCAAAATATACAGTTATCCTGCCATCATTTTCTTTTTTCTCGTGACTTTTTCTTTTCCTTTTTCCAGGGCTCAAAAAGAAAGACTTGCAAAAAAGATCAAAACTATCTAAAATAGTGCCCGATGTCATTGTTATCGTTAGAAAGGATTTTCTTATGGAAACTTTATTTTTCTCTCCCAATAAAACCAATCCGGAGTTTTCCAAGGACTTTGTATTGATCACCGGCGCCTCCAAAGGAATCGGAAAAGCTGCCGCCGGGAAATTCGCCAGCGAAGGATATCCATTGATTCTGTGCTGCCTCAGGCATTTTTCAGAGCTTTGCTCCTACGCCAGGACTTTATGCCAGACCTATTCCGTTCCCCTGCTCTGCTTTCAAACAGATGTTTCCGATCCAGATGATGTTCAGCAATTATTTACAGAGCTGAAAAAAGAGCATCTGTCTGTTTCTATTTTAGTAAATAATGCCGGTATTGCCCATATTTCCCTGCTCAGTGATACCTCCGTCGAAGAATGGAATCGTATTTTGTCTACGAACCTTTCCTCCGCCTTTTATTTTTCTAAACAGGTCATTCCGGATATGGTAAAAAAGCAGTATGGGAAAATCATCAATATCTCTTCTGTCTGGGGAACCGTCGGTGCCTCCTGCGAAGTCGCCTATTCCGCCTCTAAAGGAGGAATCAATGCTTTTACCAAGGCACTGGCCAAGGAGCTGGGTCCATCCAACATCCAGGTCAATGCCATTGCCTGTGGCGTAATCGATACCGAAATGAATCATCAATTGACACAGGAGGACAGGGATCAGCTGACCGAAGAAATTCCTTCCAGCCGGTTCGGCAAGCCGGAAGAGGTCGCTGAGCTGATCTTTTCTCTTGCCACCTCCCATTCTTATCTTACCGGACAGGTGATTACCCTGGATGGTGGTTGGACATAATCCACACTGTCTCCTGGATTTTCACACATTACGTTACTGTTCACATCCAATATTCTGCAAGGAATTTTTGCTTAGGAACTGCACAAAAATAGCCTGTACATTACCCGCTGAGTTTTTCTTCGAGAGTAACGGTCAAAAATCATGCGCATAGCGAGCTATGTAAGTGATTTTTGACTGTTGCTATCGGAGAAAGGTGCAAGCAGAATGTGTAGATTATTGATGCACAGTTCCTAACTTCCAAATATCCTCATTGTACTGTGCAATTGTCCGATCTGAGGAAAAGAAGCCTGCCTTGGCAATATTTACGAGCATCTTCTTTGCCCATGCCTCACGATCCTCATAATCTGCGAATACTTTTTCTTTGGCTTCGATATATTCCTTTAAATCTAAAAGCGTCATGAACCAGTCCTTATTGATCAGCTCTTTAAATAACCGGAGCAGATTCTTACGGGAGCCAAGATTCCAAAGCTTTTCTCCTATGATGAAGTCCACCAGTTCCTTGATAGTTTCATCCTCGATATAAAAATCTTCTGAAATATAATCGCTCTTTCGATAATGCTCCATGACTTCTTCGCTGGATTTTCCAAATACGTAGATGTTTTCATCTCCCACGAAATCATGAATTTCAACATTTGCTCCGTCCATAGTGCCCAGAGTCAGCGCACCATTGAGCATATATTTCATATTTCCGGTTCCGCTCGCTTCCTTCGATGCCAGAGAAATCTGCTCTGAAACATCACAGGCCGGGATGATCTTTTCTGCCTTGGTCACATTATAGTTTTCAATCATAACGACCTTTAGATATGGAGAAACCTCCGGATCATTATTGATCAACTCGCTCAAGCAGAGAATCAAATGGATAATATCCTTTGCAATCACATATGCCGGTGCAGCCTTGGCTCCGAAAATCATGGTAATCGGCCGCTTAGGAAGATTTCCTTTTTTGATCTCCAGATATTTATAGATAATATAAAGGGCATTCATCTGCTGACGTTTATATTCATGCAGACGTTTACTTTGAATACAGAAAATCGAAGTTTCATCGATGTCGATTCCCTGTGTCTCCTTTAAGTACTCCTTCAG
>CADBUD010000016.1 GCA_902797785.1 uncultured Lachnospiraceae bacterium | reverse complement strand
TACAAATTTTGCCAAATGAGGAATGATGGCTGAAATACTGTTCAACGGATATTCATACTCTTTCTCTGTACGAATATCATAATCCAGCATTTCACGAAGCTCCAAAGCATTACCGTAATGAACAGATTCTCCGTCAAGTACCCACTCTTTCTTGGAAATATTATAATCTCTTATTTTTCCCGCATGGGAATATATCCCATCAAACAGCCTTCGGTGCATTCCGATATACTGAGGTAATGAAAATGTAAATGCACTTTCTGAAAGAATAGCTGCGATCCGAGCAGAAACAATATCTGCTTCTTTCGTTCTGTCAGTGTCCTTTTCTTTTGATTCCTCATAATAACTCTCTATTAGCCTGCCGGCTTCCGAAAGCGTAATCTCACCTTCAATATTTTTTCTTGCAGTATTTTTTAAATAGTCCGATGTCTCGAGGCCATCGACTGCCTGAAGCCCCATTGCAGTATACCAGGCATATCCCAATTCACGTTTTGATGGCTCTGATTGCCTTATATATTCCTCAAAAGGATCTTTCTTGATATCATCCATTATCCTCACCGCCTTTCGAGTCCTTGATCCGATAGTAATCCTCCATCTTCACATTCAGTTTCACATAGGAATCTGCTTTTCAGTTGCTCATCCGCTCAAGGAGCACACAGCTCTCGACATGCACCGTCTGAGGAAACATATCAAAGGGCTGAACCTTCAAAATCTGATACCCTCCATCTGCCAGAATCCGCAGATCCCTCGCCAAGGTCGCAGAATCGCAGCTGACATAAACCATCCGATCCGGCTGCACCTTTAAGATTGTCTCAAGCAGCGCCGGGTCGCAGCCTTTACGCGGCGGATCGACAATGATGACATCCGGATGCTCACTTTCTACCTGATCCTTAGAGGAATAAAAATTGGGAAGTACTTCTTCGGCTTTTCCGATGAAGAATTTTGCGTTCGTGATATGATTGATCTGGGCATTGATGCGGGCATCCCGCACGGCGTCAGAAACAATTTCGACACCATAGACTTTTTTGACCCGGCTAGATGCGCAAAGACCGATCGTACCGATTCCGCAGTAAAGATCCCACACCGTATCCTCTGGCTTTAATTGGGCAAACTCTAATGCTTTTTCGTAGAGCTTTTCCGTTTGGATGGAATTGATCTGATAGAAAGAAATCGGAGAAATACGAAATTCTACGCCCATGATATCATCTGTGATATAATGTTTTCCCCAGATATAAATAATATCCCTGCCCATGATAACATTGGTCCATTCGGTATTTACACTTAAGCAGATACTGGTCATGCCGGGGATTTTTGTCAGGCTCCGAATAAATTTTTTCTGCTCGGGAAGTACGTTTCCATTGATGACCAGACAGACCATGATTTCTTCTCTGGAGAAGCTGTAGCGGATCAGAATATGACGCACCAGTCCGGTTCCGGTGGTTTCATCGTAGGCGCTGATATTATTTTTTTCCATAAAACGTAAAATGGCCTGAACAATTTTTCCGTTTTGTTCGATACCGATCTGACAGTCCTTGGTCGGAATAATGTCGTGGGTGCGAAGCGCATAGAATCCACTGACCAGCTTTCCTTCCGCTCCGTTTTTACTGCCTTTGCTCCTGGCAACAGGGAACTGGGACTTGTTGCGGTAGCGAAAGGGTTCCTCCATCCCAATGACAGGTTCGACGGTGCAGTCCTCGAATTTTCCGATGATCTTTAAATGATCCTCGACTTTTTTCTGTTTGAAACGCAGCTGCTCCGGATAGTCCAAGGTCTGGATCTGACATCCTCCGCACTGGCGATGGAGCTCGCATCGCGGCTCTACGCGGTGAGGAGATGGAGTGACGATTTCCATGAGCCTGGCAAAGCCATATTTTTTTTTCATCTTCATGATTTTTGCTTTGACGACATCGCCGATGACAGCATCCTTGATGAATAAGGCGATGCCATCGACTTTTCCGATTCCGGAGCCGTCTACGCTGATATCTACAATTTCTACTTCGTATATTTCATTTTTTTCCAAATGTATCACCCCGATATGATTAGATTTGTTTTCTATAATTCACCTGTCTGACGGATATTTGTTTCCAAAAAACGATGATAGCCCTGCCACTGGACATTGTCCTTGGGAAGAGAGCGAAACGCTTCACGTAAGGTTTCCAGTTTGGCATCTGTATTATCTGCGAGACTGAGAGCAAAAGCCTCCATTAAGGCTGGTTTTTTAGGAGAGCCATATTCTAACTCGCCATGATGGGAGAGAATACAGTGGAGAAGTTCATGCTCCAGCTGCTTTGGAAATCCATCAATCTGCGCAATTCGATCTGCCAGCATCTGATATCCAATGACAATGTGCCCGATCAGCTGTCCCTCGTCCGTATAATCATTAAGGGGGAATCTGGAAATTTCTTTTAGCTTTCCAACATCATGAAAAATCGCTGCTGTGACCAGAAGATCCCGTTTTAACATCGGATATAGTTCACAGTATTGCTCGCACATTTTTGTGACGTTTAAGGTGTGTTCCAACAGGCCGCCAACAAATCCATGGTGAACGGACTTTGCTGCGGAATGAAATTTAAAGGCGCGGGCAAAGGAGTCATTTTTAAAGAAGCTTTCGGAAAGCTGTTTTAGATAGGGATTTTTGAACTTCTCGATCCGGTCTAAAATTTCCTGGTACATTTGATCGATATTTTTTTCGCTGACCGGAAGATAATCCTCTGCCTGATATTCCTCCGGTTTTGCCGTACGCAGGCGCTCAATATTTAACTGTAGATTTCCCTGAAAGCTGATGACCCTACCGGTGACAAATACATAATCCATCGCGGAAAAATCATTGATTCCCGGAGAAGACGGCTCCCAGATTTTAGAGTCCAGTACCCCTGTTTTGTCCTGCAGGGTCACGATTTCGTAAGGCTTTCCGTTTTTGGTAATAGCAGACTGTTTTTGTTTGCATAGGTAAATATCACTGATGCGATCTCCTTCGTGAATGTCTTGGATATATTTCATGATGTCATAATTCCTTTCTTATTGTGGCTGATCTTCGAGTGTTACATCAAATTCCATTTCTTTATATTCTTCCCTTCCCAGACGCTGTAGTGTCACATGCAGGACATCCCCCTTATCGTGGGAATGAATATATTCAGAAAATTCCTGCATCGAATGGATTTCTTCGTCGTCAATATCTGTAATCAGATCTCCTTTTTGAATACCGGCATTCATCCCGGGCGAATCTGCAATCGAGGACATAACATAGACCCCGTGCGTCACAGGAAAATCATGTTCCTTAGCAACCGCTTCGGTAATGTTCGTCCCATAAATCCCGAAATAGGAAATAGACTTATTATTGGAGAGCCGTTCGATGATTCCCTTGCATTCGGATATAGAAAGAGCCATCACACTTTCCGTTTCCGAAGAGAAAAAACCGGGGAGGATCAGTCCAATGATTTCTCCGCTGGAATTCATCAAAAATCCATTTTCCTTTCCCAGTCCGGTGATATTTGTCCGGATTATGGTATAGTCCTTATCCGGAGAAGAAAAGATGTCCTTTACAGAGGTTGCCACGCCCATGGAAAGAATATGCTGTTCCCCGGAGGAGGTGCCGACAGCGATCATCAAATCGCCCTGAGAGGTCAGATAGGAATTTCCCAGTGCGGCTGTCTCTATTTCTTCCAGAGTCTCTTTTTCTATTTCAGACAGGGAAACCCCCAGAACGGCAAGCCCCGTGCTGTTGTCGGTTTTTTTCAATTGAGCGTCAGCAGTTGTGTTGTCAAGGAAGGTGACATGAATCTGGCTGGCATCTTCTAAAATACTTTTTTCCGTCAGGATGAGGAGCTCTGTTCCGGTATTGGCGATGATGATACCGGAGATGCTTCCACGGTTCTCGTAGCTTTTCTCAAAGACATCAATATCCTTTGAGACTCCGGTGACAATGACCAGGGATTTTTCAGCATCTGAGCCAATCTTAAAGATTTCCTTTTGGAGCTGCTCATAGCCCTCGATTCCCATGGACTGTATCTCTGTCAGATATACGGTTTTTTGTTTTTGGTTTTTTTCTTTTTGGGACTCTGTATCATCATCGGGGGAAGAATCCTTTTTGGAATCTGCGGAATCAGAAGAAGTAGAATCATTCTGTTCTGATTTCTCCCCGGGTGTTTCCCCGCTGGTATAGTTTTTTTCTAATTCCTCATAGGTATCTCTTGGAATCGTGATCGTGGGTGGGTCATCCTCTTGAATAAAGCTTTCAAAGTGCGGCATGGACAAAACAAAGACGAAGCAGGAGACAAATCCAAAGAGGATTGCCATGGCGACAGTGTTCAACAGCCTTCCCAGAGCCTTTCGTTTGTCCATTGGCCTTTTTTTTCGTTTCTCGGTAATAAAATGATATTCCTTTTGTTCCGTTTGATTCTTATCCTCCATAAAAAACCTTCTCCTTGACGTTTTTTCCATAAAGGATTTACTGTAATGTTGAATGGTTACAATGATGTTGGGGTCAAAAGCCACAAGGTGTTTCACGCCTTGTGGCTTTTGCACAAAGATCCGTGGGGACAAGCTCGCTTATCCATCCGGATTTTCGTGCAAAGTGCACATGAGATTTTATCTCATGGCACTTTTGACCCCCAACATCGTACAATTATTTTATATTTTATCAACAAATTATGAACAAATTTTTAATATCGCAATAAAATAAAATTATTTTTCTCTTTCTTTCTCATTTTAAATGGGGTACAATGGTACAAGCGAGTAGAAACAAGAGTATTAGAGAGGAATGAACATGAATAAGAAGTCATTGACGACATTGGAATACGACAAGATCATAACAATGCTGGTAGAATTTGCAGCTTCTCCCGGGGGAAAAGAATTTTGCCGGCGGTTAAAACCAATAAATGATATCCATAAGATTACCCGGGCGCAGAAGGAGACCACAGATGCCATGATCCGGATCTATAAGAAAGGAAGTATCTCCTTTGGTGGGTTGAAGGAGCTTGGCGGTTCACTAAAGCGGCTGGAGATCGGAGGCACCCTAAATGCAGTGGAGCTTCTGGCTGTTGCTTCCTGTCTGGAGACGGCGAACCGGGCAAAATCCTATGGAAGACGGGAAAACGAGGATGAGAATAAAGATTCGCTCGACGAGCTGTTCGAGCGCTTAGAGCCGTTGACCTTTCTGGCCAAGGAGATCCGACGCTGCATCCCGTCGGAGGACGAGATCAGTGACGATGCCTCAGCGGGACTAAAGCAGGTGAGGCGTTCGATGAAGATCACAAACGAAAAGATTCACTCCCAGATGGTCTCAATGGTAAATAATACCTCTATACAGACCTATCTGCAGGAGAACGTCGTTACCCAGAGAAATGGACGGTATTGTCTGGCGGTAAAGGCAGAATACCGGAATAAAATCCCCGGGATGATCCACGATCAGTCCTCCAGCGGATCGACATTGTTCGTGGAGCCGATGGCGGTTCTAAAATTTAATAACGAGCTGAATGAACTTGCCCGAAAAGAAAAAGAGGAGATAGAAAAGGTGCTTGCAGATCTAAGCAATCAGACGGCGGAATATACCGCGGCGATCGCGGAAGATTTTAAGACCTTGACCCTATTGGATTTTATTTTTGCCAAGGGAGCTTTTTCCAAGTCTTATCAGGGAACTGAGCCGGAATTTAATACGCGGGGACGGATTCTGATCAAACAGGGAAGACATCCTCTTTTAGATAAGAAAAAAGTCGTTCCCATCGATATCCGTTTGGGGGATACCTTTCATCAGTTGATCGTGACAGGCCCGAATACCGGAGGAAAGACGGTATCTTTAAAAACGGTGGGTCTATTTACGCTGATGGGACAGGCCGGGCTGAATATTCCGGCGGCCTCCGGCTCCCAGCTGTCTGTGTTCCATCAGGTCTTTGCTGATATCGGGGACGAGCAGAGTATTGAGCAGAGCCTGAGTACTTTTTCCGCCCATATGACGAACATCGTTTCTATTTTAAAGGAAGCAAAGCCGCAGTCCCTGATATTGTTTGATGAGCTGTGTTCCGGAACCGATCCGACGGAGGGAGCCGCTCTGGCCATTGCGATTCTTTCCTTTCTTCGAAAGAAAAAAATCCGTACCATGGCAACGACACATTACAGCGAGCTGAAGGTCTATGCCCTGTCCACGCCGGAGGTCGAGAATGCCTGTTGTGAGTTCGATGTGGAAAGCTTAAGCCCGACCTATCATCTTTTGATTGGGATTCCGGGAAAGAGCAATGCGTTTGCAATTTCTAAAAAACTGGGACTGTCTGAGGAAATCATTGAAGAGGCCAGGGGCACCATCGATTCAGAAGATCAGAGCTTTGAAGAGCTGCTTGCGGATCTTGAGCATAACCGTTTGACCATGGAGCGGGAAAAGGAGGAGATATCTGCCTATAAAAATGAGATCGAAGCCTTAAAGAAAAAGCTTTCACAAAAGGAAGAAAAGCTTTCTTCACAAAAGGAAAAAATCCTGAAAGAGGCGCAGGAGAAGGCGTATGCGATCCTGCGGGAGGCAAAGGATACCGCAGACCAGACGATTAAGGCATACCGGAAATACGGATCTATGGCAAATGCGGAAAAGGCAATGGAGCAGGAGAGGAACAGGCTCCGGGAAAAGATGTCCAAAACAGAACGTGCCATAACGGAATCATCGGTCCAGGTCAAAAAAGGAAAGCTGAGGCCGGAGGAAATAAAAATCGGAGATCAGGTGCGCGTGCTCAGCATGAATCTGGTCGGGACCGTGACCTCCCTCCCAAATCAGAAAGGGATGTTTCAGGTTCAAATGGGCTTTATGAGCTCCAGTGTCAATATAAAGGATGTGGAATATCTCGGGACGCCAAAACAGGAAAAGCCAAAAAGCACTAATACAGGTGGAGGAATGATCCGGATGTCAAAATCGGCTTCTGTTTCTTCGGAAATCAATCTGATCGGTATGACGAAGGATTCCGCAATTATGGAGCTGGATAAATACTTGGACGATGCTTATTTAGCGCATCTTAGTGAAGTCCGCATCGTTCATGGAAAAGGGACTGGTGTGTTACGGAGTGCGGTACACGCCCATTTAAAACGACAGAAATACATTGATTCTTTCCGTTTAGGGGTTTACGGAGAAGGGGAAAATGGCGTTACCATTGCCCGGTTCAAGGAATAGGAAATATTTAGGAGGAATATAGATTATGGCAGCAAAACAGAAAATTTTAATTGTGGATGACGATACCAGCATTGCGGAGCTGATTTCTCTTTATCTTGAAAAAGAGTGTTATGATACCCGGATGGTACATGATGGGGAGGAGGCTCTTGAAGTCTTTGCCCAGTATCAGCCGAACTTGATTCTTTTGGATTTGATGCTTCCGGGGATGGATGGTTATCAGGTCTGCCGGGAGATCCGGTCAAAATCCCAGACACCGATCATTATGCTATCTGCGAAAGGAGAGGTCTTTGACAAGGTTCTTGGCCTGGAGCTGGGAGCGGATGATTATATTATCAAGCCCTTTGATTCCAAGGAAATGGTCGCACGGGTGAAGGCGGTTCTTCGAAGATACCAGTCGTCCAAGCCGGAGCTGAATAATCCTTCAGCAAAGATCGTGGAATATACGGATCTGGTCGTGAATCAGACCAATTATTCCGTTACTTATCTGGGAAAAAATGTGGATATGCCGCCAAAGGAACTGGAGCTGCTTTATTTTCTGGCGTCTTCACCGAATCAGGTTTTTACACGGGAGCAGCTTCTTGACCATATCTGGGGTTATGAATATATTGGAGATACCAGGACCGTGGATGTGCATATCAAACGTCTTCGGGAAAAAATCAAAGATCACGCGGAATGGAAGCTTTCGACAGTCTGGGGGATTGGATACAAGTTTGAAGTAAACAGATAGGAGTTTTTATGAAGCGTTTACTATTTTATAAGATTACGGGCAGTTTTCTGGTTCTGTTTTTTGTTGGATTTTTGATTCTATGCGGAATCGTACCTTATGAAATTCGCAAGCAGCTTATCGAAGAAAACGCGGAAATGCTGTATAATGAGGCAGATCTGATCTCGACCCACTATTCAGAAATTTTTTCAGACGATACGATTTCCAAAACCGTCCTCAGAAAACAACTAGAGATTATTGCTTCTCCTTTGGATGCGGGAATCTTGATCATCGATCAAAAAGGAAATATCCTATTGGATTCCCAGAACAGATTCGATATAGAGCCCTCGTGTATTGAGGACTTTGATTCGACGAGTTTTCAGAACAAATATTATAAGACGGATGATTTTTTTGGGATGTTCGCTAAGGCAGAGCTGACCGTCATCGCCTCTATTACCAGAAATTATACGGTTCGCGGCTATGTCGTTGTCCATACTCCTTTTGATGCGATCAATTTAAAGAGCAACCAGATGGCGCTCTGGTCCTATTTTTCCTATTTGATCATTCTGGTCTTTGCCTTGATCTTTCTGGGGTTCATTTTGCTTCATGTGTATTTTCCAATTCAAAAGATGTCGAACTATACCGAAGAATATGTGACAGGAAATTTCGAGCATAAGATTCCGGAAAAACGAAATGATGAGATTGGAATTATGGGGGCATCGATCAATTATATTGCGGACGATTTGAATAATCTTGAGGACCGGCAGAGAAAGTTCATTTCCAATGTTTCTCATGATTTCCGGTCTCCACTGACGTCAATCAAGGGATATCTGGAGGCGTTCTTGGATGGAACGATTCCGGTAGAGATGTATGAGAAATATTTAAAGATCATCTTGTTTGAAACAGAGCGTCTTCATAAGCTGACACAAAGTCTGTTGACGCTGAATGATTTTAGCAGAAAGGATTCCCTATTGGATATTACGAGCTTTGATATCAATGATATTATACGAAAGACGGCAGCGTCCTTTGGTGGAACCTGTATGCAAAAGCATATCAAGATTGAATTGATCCTGACCGGGGAAGAGCTTTATATTTCTGCGGATCTTGGGAAAATTCAGCAGGTCCTGTATAATCTGATCGATAATGCGATCAAATTCAGTGACATCAATTCTTCGATTACGGTCGAGACAACGGAAAAGAGCGGGAAGGTCTATGTTTCTGTTAAAGACAGCGGAATCGGGATTCCAAGTGAAGCGGTCACAAAAATCTGGGAGCGTTTTTATAAAACAGATCTGTCGCGGGGAAAGGATAAGCGTGGCTCCGGTCTGGGCCTGACGATTGTAAAGGAAATCATCCAGGCACATAATGAGAATATCAATGTTATCAGTACCGAAGGGGTCGGAACGACCTTCATCTTTACGCTTAAAAAATCAGAAAACTCAGAGGAAGCGCTGTTTTGAGCATAACAGCGCTTCCTCTGAGTGCGCCTTTGGCGTGTGCATTTTGTTGCTATGAACAGCGGAGCTGTGAATAGTAACAATTGATCCCTATTGCGTTGGGGACTTCCACTCTAGGCGATGGAGTTTTCCTTCGCAGTTCAAGCCACGAAACTGGTTCTGCCGCAGAGCCTCATAGAGGACAATGGCCACTGAATTGGAAAGGTTCAAGGAACGGGTATCTTTAAGCATCGGAATCCGGATACATTGTTCTTCCTGATCAATTAGAATCTCCTCCGGGATTCCGGCGCTTTCCTTTCCGAACATGATATAGCAGTCTTCCTCATAGGAGACCTCTGTATAGGTCTGATGGGCTTTGGTCGTTGCCATATAAATTTTTGCACCGGGATTTTTTTCCAAAAAGTCCTGGTAATTGATATAACGTGTCACATCGAGCTGTTCCCAATAATCCATGCCGGCTCGCCGGATATTTTTTTCTGTCAGATGAAAGCCCAGGGGTTCGATCAGATGCAGACGGGTTCCGGTCGCGACACAGGTCCGTCCGATATTTCCGGTATTGGCGGGAATCTCAGGTTCAAATAATACAATATTCATTTCTTTACTCCGTTGGTTTGATATGTAACAGGAACTGTTCTACGCGCTCTAAGGCCGTCTTTAGATTCTCTAAGGAATAGGCATAAGAAATCCGCACAAAGCCTTCTCCACATTCACCGAATGCCGTTCCCGGAACAACAGCGACCTTTTGCTCCTGAAGCAGGCGGTTCGCGAACTCTTCGGAGGTCATTCCAAATTTTTTGATGCTTGGGAAGACATAAAAGGCTCCGAAAGGTTCAAAGCAGTCAAGACCCATTTCCTTAAATCGGTGCATCAAATACCGTCGTCTGCCATTATAGACCTCTCTCATACGCTCGACATCAGAATCACAGTTCTTTAAAGCTTCTACAGCGGCATACTGGCTGTTTGTCGGGGCGCACATGATGGCGTATTGATGAATCTTTAGCATCTGTTCAATGATCAGCTTGGGACCACAGGCGTATCCCAGACGCCAGCCGGTCATGGCATAGGCTTTGGAAAATCCGTTGATGAGAATCGTGCGTTCCTTCATTCCCGGAAGAGAAGCAATGGACACATGGTCTTCCTCTCCGTAGCTTAATTCGGCATAGATCTCATCAGAGATCACGTAGAGATCCTTTTCTCTGACGACCTCTGCAATCGCTTCAAGATCCTGCCGGGTCATGATGGCTCCGGTCGGATTGTTTGGGAATGGGAGGATCAGAATTTTGGTCTTGTCCGTCACCTTATCCAAAAGCTCCTGTTTGGTCAGGCGAAATTGATTTTTTTCCTGAAGATTGATAAATACCGGTGTCCCGCCGGCTAAAACGGTACATGGCTCATAGGCGACATAGCTTGGCTGTGGAATCAGCACCTCATCTCCCGGCTCTAACATGGCGCGCAGGGCAAGATCGATTGCCTCACTGCCTCCGACTGTGATAAAAACTTCTTCCTGATATTGATACTGCAGATGGAAACGGCGGTTTAAGTAGAGGCTGATTTCTTCTTTTAATTCTTTTAGTCCGGAATTTGATGTATAGAAGGTCTTTCCTTTTTCCAGTGCATAGATTCCCTCATCCCGTACATTCCAAGGAGTATCAAAATCCGGCTCGCCGACTCCGAGGGAAATAGCATCCTCCATTTCGCTTACGATATCAAAAAACTTACGGATTCCGGAGGGCTTGATTTCTACGACTTTTTGAGCTAATGGATTTCTCATGGTGTTATTTTCATCCTTTCATCTTTGCTTTTTTCAACCATTACAGTTCCGTGATCTTTATATTTTTTCAGAATAAAGTAAGTTGCAGTACTTAAGACCGTATCCAGGGTTGAGAGCTTATCGGATACGAACTGGGAGCATTCTTTTAAGGTTTTTCCTTCGAGAATTACCATGAGGTCGTAGCTGCCGGAAATCAGATAAACGCTCGTCACTTCAGAATAGTTATAAATTCTTTCGGCAATCGCGTCAAAGCCCTGCCCGCGCTGCGGGGTGACTCTCACTTCAATCAGCGCCGTTACTTTTTCGATGGTCGTCTTATCCCAATCGATCATGGTATGATATCCACAGATGATATGTTCCTTTTCCATGGCGGCCAGCTCATTGACCACAGTAATTTCATCGACTCCCAGAATAATGGCCAGTTCTTTGGTATCGATCCGGCTGTTCTTTTCAATAAATGTTAAAATTTTTTCACGCATCATTTTTTCTCACCATTTTTATTCCTTTTTATTTTATTTTATTTTTTGTTACTATTTTCCTGCTGTTCATAGCAACTGGGGTTCCAATAGTTGATAAAGTTCATCTTGACCGGCAGGCTCTAAAAATCGTTTTTCCTCTTCATTATAAATGATTCGGTCATTTCCGGCTGTTGTTCTTCCGATTACGGCAGCAGAGATCCCGTTCTGTCGGGCAGCCTCGACATATTCCTGCCCATGCTTTAAGTACAGAAGAAGGCTCCCGTTTCCATTGAGCAGATAGGGATTCCACTCATATTGTTCACATAATTCGATGGTTTCCTGGCGGATGGGAATCTTTTTTAAATCGACTTCAAGACCCGTTCCTGCTGCCTGAGCCATTTCCCATAGGGCGCCGAAAATTCCGCCTTCAGAAACATTGTGCTGCTTTACGGCCTTGAAGCGTTTAGCCAGGTCTGCTTCAGGCCGAATGGATAATAGCGGCTCCCATTTCCGGATGGCATTTAGAAAGGATGGAGAGAAACGTGTGTTTAGTTCATCCTCCTTTTCACTAAGTAAAATCAGTGTGCCTTCAAGACCAATCCATTTGGTGACGACAATATCCAGATCAGCATAGGAGGATATGTCTGTCTCTGGCGTCTGTTTTTTGCTGCCGATTCCCGTAATGGAGAGGATAGGAGAGGAGACCAGAGGGAGCACCTGAGTATGTCCTCCCATGACGGTCAGGCCTTCTTTTTGGCAGACATCGGAAATCTGGCTGGTCAGTGCCTTTAGCTGTGATTCCCAAAAATTTTCAGGAAGCAACAGGGTCAGAAGTATGCCCATTGGTTCTGCTCCTGCGGCCAAAAGATCATTGATCGCATGATATACGGCGTCGCCGGCTCTGCCTTTTTCCGTGAAGAAAAAGGAATTTGCAGTCAGTGCCAATTCGTTTTCCATCTTTAAGATGGCACAATCTTCTCCAATGGACGGTCCGGCAAGCAGTGCTTCTCCCCGCGTGGGGAGCTGCCT
Source organism: uncultured Lachnospiraceae bacterium (assembly GCA_902797785.1). Taxonomy (GTDB): domain Bacteria; phylum Bacillota; class Clostridia; order Lachnospirales; family Lachnospiraceae; genus RUG14305. Next base: position 6,770 of record CADBUD010000016.1, on the reverse strand, counting down.
TAATACAGAGCGCAGCAGAATGGATTCTTTTAGTTTTCCGGTAGGTAATCGTTTATTTTTTTGTTCTGTCTTTTTCAAGGTGTTGTTCCCCCTGTTATATTTTCTGTGGCAGCAGGATCTGGTGTTTCGGATGCAGATTTTTCCTTGGAAGATTTTTTCTTTGACTTCTGATCCTCCCCGGAGGAATCTGCGGCAGCGTTTGCGTCTGCATTGGCTGTGGCTGCGCCGGAATAGGAAGCGGCCACACTCTGGCATCTGGCCAGATCCCCACTGGAAATGGCTGCGTTCATATCGGAAACAGCGGCAGCATTCGGGGACGCGGTTCCGACAGAAATAATCTGTGGGGACATATTATAACAGCTTTCATAGGCAATCTCCCGATTGGTTTCCACGCCGTCTTCATATATGACCTTCCACAGACGGGCGGTCTTTCCTTCGTGCGGTCTTTGAATGGTCGTAAAGGTGCCGATCGCTTCCTCTGGAGAAGCCTGCAGGGTCACCGTGGATGCTGTTTCCGAGGTGACTTCACTTTCAAAATCAATGCTCCGGTTCGACGGACGGGTCTCATGCCCATAAATGGTAAAGGTCAAAATGCCGTCTACGCCAGCACCTTCTATGTAGATCGGGGCATCCGTATTGTTGATAAATTTGAAATCCTTATACTCTCCGGAAATCGCCGCGTCACGTGATGGTTCTACATAGGTCACGATCATAGAGTGTTCGCTTCGCTGGGTGACCTGAAGCTCGGAGTAGAGGACGGCATTGAATAAGGTGGTGGAAACCTGGCAGATTCCTCCGCCGTAGGTCTGTACCACGGAACCGTTTTCGTATGAACCGGCCAATTCATAACCGTTTTCCGCGTCAAACGGGCTGACAGCCTGATAGACCGAAAATTCCTCACCCGGAAACAGGAGAGTGCCATTGATCTTTGAAGCGCCGTTCGCTACATTTTGAGAACGACCTGAGCCGGTAGAATAGTTTGTTTGATAGGTTCCCAAAACATCCTTTACTAGTTCAAGCAGCGCCCGTGTTGCTTTGGGCTCGATGGAATCGGCAGCAATCTCAACAGAAACATCACTGCCATTCCAGGAATCGCCCATGGCTTTTTTTACTTTTTTTGCGGTAGTGTCCGTGTTCAGGGAAATGCCGGTCTGCTCATCCTGAATGATAAATGTATCGCCTTCTTTGGATAGCTCGGCATTTACAGCTTCCTGGTCGATCTGGTCACGGATTCCTTCCAGGACCTCTTTGATTTTGGATTTTTTGACCGATGTTTTTAACGGAAACACTTTATTGTTCTCTTTCAGATCTTTGATGGATTTGTAGCGTTCAATAATGTTTCCGGCTTTTCCCAGTTTTACCGCTTTTTCTACAATTTCTTCGTTTGCCCATGAAAAACCAAGCTTCTTTACCTTGACAGGAATGACGGTTTCCCCATAGACTAGTTGGATTTCCTTTTTCCTTAGCTTTTTTAAGTAAGTCTTTACTGCTTCTACGGCTTCTTTTTCGGTCATTCCGGATACATCCACGTCTCCGATATAGACGCCGTCACTGATGGATGCGTCGCTCAAGCGGACAGCCTTAGAATCTGTTTTGCAAAAAAGCAGCAGGAAAAAGCAGATGGTCAGGGCCGCAAAGCGGATTCTGGTATTTGTCTGGTTCCATTTTTTCATATGTTTCCCTCCCCGAATCTGATTTTACCCATGAACGAAATGGCTTGCTGTTTTGTTCATGAGTCGCGCCGGATTTTGGTCGCTAAAAGCGGCATTTTCCTTACAAAATCCGTGCGCATCATTTTTATACCGTTAGCGAAAGTTACTATTTACAGCTTCTATCCCGCAAGGTATTTTCGTGCTTTTTGTTGCTATGAACAGCAAAGCTGTGAATAGTAACTAGCGAAAACCGGCAGCGGTTTTCGTTAACGAGTGTATTTGACAAATTCTATGTTTATAGTATATGATTATATGCGTCATAGATTCGTATTTTCGCTAGCTGTTTTGGTTGATTTTAAACAAAGGCTGCTGCCGCAAGACCAATGACCATGGCTAAGACAACAACGATGACAATAACGGAAGCGATGATTCTTTTGGTTTTGGAGTTACGATTGTAAATATTCATGATGTTCACCTCATTTTCTAAAAAATTATACTCATGAACGAAATGGCTTGCCGTTTTGTTCATGAGCCGCGCCGGATTTTGGTCGCTGAAAGCGACGTTTTCCTTACAAAATCCGTGCGCATCATTTTTATACCGTTAGCGAAAACCGGCAGCGGTTTTCGTTAACGAGTATAAAAATAATATCTTGGAAAGGATGTGTTTGTTTTGCATTTACCTGCATTTCCCGTCTTAACTATATTTCTTGCGTTTATTCTCTGGGCCACCGTAAAACGAAAGCTGGCAGAACAGGAAGAAAAGAAAAAAACGGATGCTTTCTGGGAGCGGGAATATGCCGCCAATCAGGTTCGGAAAAAGGATCTTTCCAATCTGGATTATATAAAGATCCAGACCTCCCGCCTTCCGATAAAATCCAATCCCCCTGCCGGATGGGAACAGACCATCTTAGAGCTGGCAGATCAGCCAATCGTAAATTTGAATGAGTACACAAATACCGATCTGAAGCTGAAGTATGGCGTTGCGAACCTGGAGTATCTTTCTGTCTGCGACCAGAACTATGTCACCCTGATCAAGACGATGTATGAATGGGGGAAAGAGCTCTACGAGCAGGGTAATGTAACGGATGCGCTCACAGTATTGGAGGAGGGCATCCAATATGGAACAGATATCCGTGGACATTATACTTTATTAGCGTCCATTTATCAAGAGCAGGGAAAGAATTTTATGATCGAGGAGCTGATCCGCCGGATTTCGCAGACCAATTCCCCGATGAAGGATTCGATTCTTCGCGGTTTAAACTCTTTAATGAAAAAAGCTGTTGATTCATCTGATTCACCATAAATGTGTCTTGCAGAGGGAAAAACGGGGAGTCAGATACGGCCGTAGGTGGATAAAATCTGGTCAATCATTCTGGAAGCCTCGCTTTTTCGAAGGGAGGCAAGTTCTACATCAAGCGGAATCTGATGCTTTCGTACCAGGTCACTTAGGTATTTCAGCTGTTTTTCTGTGATCGGACTTTGCTTTTTCACATGATAATTCATCTCTACAGGTGGAAACATCGCTTCCACCGCTCCAGGATGTTCCCGGCAAAAAATAAAATACAGCTCTGCCGCCGCCAGAGCATCATCGATGGCGCGGTGATGATGCTCTGTTTGAATTTGAAAATATTCACAGAGATATTCCAGACTTTTTTTCTCCAGTTCGGGATAGAGCGCTCGCGCCATTTTCAGCGTATCCAGTCCTTTTTTTTCAAAGGGAAGCTTTTGCTCTGCCGCCTGTACCTTGATAAAGCTGTAATCAAAGATCAGGTTGTGCCCAAGGATTACATCCTCCTGGCAGAAGTCCATGAACTGCTCCAAAACTTCCTCTATTTCCGGTGCATCCTGAACCATTTCCTCTGTGATGCCTGTCAGTGTGGTGATCTTTTCCGGAATGTTCCGCTTGGGATTAACAAAGGTCTGGAAGCGTTCCCTGATTTGAAAATCTACGACATGGACAGCACCGATTTCTAAAATCCGGTCCATTGTCGGCCGGATTCCTGTCGTCTCTAAATCGTAGGCAATAAAGGTTCCTGTCATGTTTGTTTCCTCCCGGTCTCGCTACAATATTTCTTTAGAAAACATGTGGCACAGCTGGGATTTCTGGCCATGCAGACTTGTCTTCCAAAGCTGATGATCTGGATGTTATATAGAATCCAGTGATCCTTTGGCAGCACCTTCATCAGATCAAATTCCACCTTGACGGGATCTTCCTCTTTGGTAAATCCAAGGCGTTTGGAAATCCGTTTTACATGTGTGTCTACGACAATGCTGGGATCATGGAAGATATTTCCACGGATGACATTGGCTGTTTTCCGGCCAACACCGGCCAGACCGGTCAATTCCTCTAAGGTCTTTGGAAGCTCTCCGTGATATGTTTCAACTAGTTTATTTGCGCAGGCGATGATATTTTTGGCTTTGTTATGATAAAATCCGGTCGAGTGGATGTCCTGTTCCAGCTCTTTTTGATCTGCTGCGGCAAATTTTTCCAGCGTGTCATATTTTTGAAAGAGATCTTTGGTTACGAGATTGACCCTGGCATCCGTACACTGAGCGCTTAAGATGGTGGCGATCAGAAGCTGCCAGGGAGTTTCGTAATGAAGATAGCAGACATACTCGGTACCGTATTCTTGGTCGAGCAGCGCTAAAATTTCTTTGGTTCGTTTTGAAACCTTTGCCATAGGCTTCCTCCTGTTCGTGCAGTATAAGAAAAGACCCAGAAAACGTAATCACATTCTCTGAGCCTCTCCGCATAGGAAAAGCGGGTGATGGGAATCGAACCCACGTATTCAGCTTGGAAGGCTGATGTTCTACCATTGAACTACACCCGCATGAACTATTTATTTTCAACGACAAGATGTAGTATAGCAGAAAGTTTTGGATTTGTCAAATGTTTTTTTTAAAAAAACTTATATTTCCCAATACCAGACCTCTGACTCTTTTGGAATATTCGGTCCCTTTAAGGTCAGCTCCGGATTTTTGATGCTTACTTTGGTCATTGCCGGGACTGACTCAGTAATAAAGGTGTTTCCGCCAATGATTGATCCGGTACCGATGACGGTTTCTCCGCCCAGAATGGTTGCCCCGGAATAAATCGTGACATTGTCCTCGATGGTTGGATGACGTTTGGTATTGGCAAGGAGCTGGCCGTTTCTGGTAGAAAGAGCTCCCAGTGTGACGCCTTGATAGAGTTTGACATTGTTGCCGATCTTTGTGGTTTCTCCGATGACGACCCCGGTTCCATGATCAATAAAGAAGTATTCCCCGATTTCTGCGCCGGGATTGATATCGATACCGGTTCCGCTGTGAGCATATTCTGTCATGATTCTCGGAATGATCGGTACCTGTTCTTTGTATAGCTCATGGGCAATTCGATAGACGTAGATTGCGAACATTCCCGGATAACAGAAAATGATTTCCTCATAGCTTTTGGCTGCAGGATCCCCATCAAACGCGGCCTGCACGTCTTTGAGCAGAAGCTTTTGAATCGTACTGAGGCGAGAGAGGAATTTTTGGCAGATTTCCTCTGCGCGTTCGGATATTTTGGCTTCCTCTAAATGATCTTTATTCCGGTAGCGCAGTGCTAGCTCGATCTGTTTTTTCAGCTTGGCGCACACAGTGCTTAAGATGGCTCCGATTCGATAATCCTCTGAAATCAGAGAAAGCTCTTTGGAACCAAAATAGCCGGAAAAAATTACAGTTCTTAGTTCTTTGATGATGTCGTTGATTACGGAACGGCTAGGAAGGTGCTTTCCTTTTCCGTTTGAAAATAATTTCTCGGCAGCATAGATTTCCTGAATTTCTTTTACGGTATTCCTGATGATTTCGTCACGTTCTGATGCCATTTTTCTTTTCCTTGTTACAGGCCGTGTCCCGTCTCTTGAGGTGGCTGTAACATTCCTTTCTTACTATTCTATTTTAGAACTTGATTGACCTCTGCCATTTTTTGCATGATACAGACCTGATACGCGATTTTTTGCAGTTTTTTTGCGGTACCGGAGCTGATTCCAGCATGATAGGTCAGTTTTTGGGGGGACTTTCCTGTGATTGTCATATACATACAGCAGGCGGAGAGATAGCTGCCCTCCAGGCTTGGGTGTCTTAAATCCCAACAGTAAGGATCGATGCCCGGATATGTTTTTTGAAGCTCGTGGAATGCCCGGCCGGATGGGATCAATAAGGTCTGGAATTCTTTTTGGAGCTTGGCGTATTTTTCTGCTGTTTTGCTGTAGAATTCTTCCTCGTTGGAAGGAAAATGTTTTTTCGAATAGAACAGATGTCCTTCCTGCGGAGCCCAGGGCAGGAATAAGGCGATTTTCGCACCAGAGGCCTCTGCCATTTCTTTTAAGGCTTCTACATGGGGCTTCATCTTTTTTTTGCGGCTGAATACGGTCTTGAGACTATCCTGAAGAATGACGTAATCCCAGTTCTGATTTTTTAAGAGCTGATAGACCCGCCTGCCCTGGAGATTATCTTTGTGAGTGAACCGCCGCATGGAAGCACCGCTTTTAAGAACGGTCTCTACATAGGGGGTGTAGTCGGAAATTTTCAGCATTTTTTCCAGCATCGCAGCGGAGTGGTTTCTTCGGACCAGACTGTTTCCTATGATAAGGATCCGAATCTGATTCGTATCGTAGGTCGAATTTAAAAGGGTATCTTTTTTTGATTTTGAAAAATTGTATAGTGCTGCGTCTTTCTTATTTGCTGCCTGGGAAACAAGCAGGGAGCTTCCGGTAAGGAAGCAGAAGAGCAGTAGGAGTATGGTCCATTGATAATGCTTTTTCATATAAGGTATCCTTTCCATAGGAGCTGTTATACTTTTTAACGGTATAAAATGATGCGCACGGATTTTGTAAGGGAAATGTCGCTTTCAGCGACCAAAATCCGGCACGACTCATGAACAAAACGGCAGGCCATTTCGTTCATGAGTATATAAAATACGAGTTTATTATACCTTGCTTTTTCACAAACTGCAAGAAGGTTTATTATATACTAATTTTTTTACCAATAGCGTTTGCAGCGATGGTGTCTGCAGCGCCGCTGATACATTTCATTATATAATAATACTTCGAGCAGATCCATAAGGGAAGAATCCTGATCTGGTCGATGCGGCCGGTG
>CADBUD010000015.1 GCA_902797785.1 uncultured Lachnospiraceae bacterium | reverse complement strand
GCTGACGGCTCATTCGTCTGCTGACCATACATCGGATACTCATCTGCATACGCTGACGGTTCATTCGTCTGCTGACCATACATCGGATACTCATCTGCCTTCTGTGCATTTGCTGACTGTGCAACAGACGGTTGTACATATTTCAACTGTTCATCTGACTGCTGTATATACGTCAGCTGCTGTTCATACGCCTGCTGTTCATCAATCTGTTGTTCATACGACGATGCCTGCCATTCGGACATTATCCCTGCATTCTCTGTCTGAATTTCCTGCTGCTCCATGGAAAAATCCTGCTGTTCCATATCAATATGGATGACATCCGGATCCTCCATATCTTTCAGCGGATCCTCCCACTCCCAGTCAACTTCTGAATCAAATCGGGGCCGGTCCGACTGTTCCAAAGAGCTACTCCCTGCTGACTGGTTCTGTCTGTCCGCAGAAGCTTCCTGTTCCAGCTTTTTAGCTTTCTGCTCTTCCATCCATTCCTGCTGCCGGTCTTTTTCATATTCCTTTCGGAAGGGAAGAACTACCTTTTTCATCCACTCCTCCATATCCTCTTTTGATAAGAACTTCCGATTCATTTCAGGGAAATAACATTCCTTACATATATTCACTTCCCAGTCATATTCTTTTCCACAAACAGGACATTTCAGCTGCATTTTTTCCACCTTCTTCACCTTTTACTTATACTCATGAACGAAATGACCTGCCGTTTTGTTCATAAGTCGCATTTACTGCGTCATAATGGCAGATATGAAAAATTTATTTTTCATACATCATGAAATACCGGCCGCGACAGTCGTTCTACCAACCCCTGCAAAGATGTCTCCTTTTCCTCTCCGGTATCTCTGCTTTTGATGTGAAGCATCGGGATTAAATTGAAATCCATCGTCACTCCCACATAATATTCTGCCTTATCCTTCTCCGGATCTTTGAAAGGAAAAATTTCGGGATTTCCATCGAGCGTCAAGTGCATCTTCCCCTGATTGTCCGGCCGGCCGTCATCATATATAAATTCCAGCTTTGTTTTTTGAAAATCATATACGGTAAACGAGTCAGGAAAATATTTCACCTTGCTTTCCTCCTGGATTTCCTCTCCCTTTTGTACCAGGGGCACCTCAATCTCTTCTCCCATCATGCTCCCATGAAGACCCAATAAAGAAAGGGAAAACGGACAGGTCGGATTGACACGTATGACTCCCAGAGAAAGAAGGGCTGCTCCCTTGGAAACAGCAAAAGATCTGTCGTTTGCCGCAAAAATCTGAATGATTCTCCCATCCTTTGAAAAAACACCGAACCGTGAATCTGATTCTGACGAAAGAGTCTCGAACTCCTTCCGGACTCCATATTCTACTCCATAAAAATTAGAAAATCCACCAATCATCATTATTTGAAAATGTTCCCCATCTGTCTCATCCACTCCAAATGTCTCAAATCTTTGACGCACCTGACGAATACAGGTCAATAGCGGCGACTGATTGATCTCTTCAAAACATTTCCCCAAAATCCCTGCTGTGACACGATACTCTTTTTCGTTATATTCTACAATAAAAGCGGTCTCTTCTCCATAGTCCTGCGGCGTTTCGAAATAATGCTTTAAAACTTCTCCCACTTGCTCACTGCAGAGAATTTTCTGCTCTTCGATCAGATTCCGAAATTTTTCGAAATTCATGCGGTTATGAAGCAATGGATTTCCATCAATATCTAAAATATGATTTTCTTCACATACCATCTTTGCAACTGCTTCATCAAATGCGACTCCGGCACATCCGTTTGTTCCATTATATTCACCCTCTCCACAGCGGTCCAACACTTTAATCACTGTACCATCCATGATCTGGCAAAGTGCGATATCCAGTGTTCCCCCTCCATAGTCAACCACCATGATATGACCAGAAAAAAGATCCCCCATTTTCATCCGGTAACACCAGCAATAATATGCACACGCCGCCACCGGCTCACTCTGTATCACGACCTGCGAGCTGCTGTATCCCAGCTGATGATAAATATCCATCAAATGTTCTCTGGCAGTACGATTGCTGGCTTCCCGAAACCATGTCTCCGGAACTGTTGCAACAATTCTGGGAATCCGGTCGATTCCATAGCTTTTTTTGAATTTTTCCAGCAGCTTTTCCAAGTAGATTCTGGTCACTTCTCCGGCATTTTTTCCTCCCCTGACCAGAGGCTTTTCAATATCTTCTCCCAAGCGCAGCTTGAAACAGTCATACCGCTGGATTCCTGACATCTTTTTGGCTTCTCTTCCAATCCTGCAATCCTGTTTATCATTTCGGAATGATACTACTGTCGGGATATATCCATCTCCTCCAGAATATAAAAAAAACGGATATACCTCTACATTGACATATGATTTCTTGGACGGCAGAATCTTCATAAAACTCAGCACGCTATTCGTAGTGCCCAGATCCAGTCCGATATAACAGTCGTTGATATCTTCTATCGTAATCTCTTTTTCTATATTTTCCACCATGTAGGTTTTCATGCGTCCTGCCTGCTCCTTTCTTCCAAAGCATTCCCAATAAGTATATTTTACCAAAATTGCATCTACAAAACAAGACTTTTTGTGGTTATTTGCTATTGAATCGTTACTATTCACAGTCAATTTGATAAATGAAAGAGATTCGTCGCGCTTGCGCGTAAGAAGCTGTTTTATTTATCAAATTTTCCTGC
>CADBUD010000014.1 GCA_902797785.1 uncultured Lachnospiraceae bacterium | reverse complement strand
TTTTCATCTTTCTTTTCCTCCTTCCTAAAGCGCCAAACGATAGATTTCCTCTGCCTCTTTTTCGTGAATCGGTACAAATGCTCCTACCGGATCGTTCTTGGTAAACAGATTCTCTACCAGCTTAGGAATGTCCTCTTCCTTTGCTCCAAGCTCCTTAAAATTGGATGGCATTCCAATGGATTTCCAGAACTGCTGCAGGCGCTCGATTCCCATCAGTGCTGTTGCTTTTGGATCATCATAATCCATCTGGCATCCAAAGACACGTACCGCGAGCTTAGCGAACCTCATTACATCATGATCTACCACATATTTCATCCACGCAGGAAAAATAACCGCAAGACCGGCTCCATGGGCACAATCATACAGGGAAGACAGTTCATGCTCGATGGAATGGCTTCCCCAATCCTGCTCCCTGCCAACTCCGCAGATATCATTATGAGCCACCATCCCTGCCCACATGATATTGGCTCTTGCTTCGTAATGATTTGGATCTGCCATTACCTTTGGAACCTCTTTGATCATTGTCAGAAGAACCGCCTCACACATCCGGTCTGTAATCTCCACATCTTTTGTATTGGTAAAATAACGTTCAAAAATATGTGCCATGATATCCGTAGCTCCACATGCTGTCTGATAAGCCGGAAGGGTCTGGGTCAGCGCCGGATTCATAATGGAGAACTTCGGCCGGAGCACCTCTCCATGTGCTGCGCGTTTCAGCATCCCATCCTCTAAGGTCACGACAGAATCCGGAGATCCTTCGCTGCCTGCTGCCGCAATGGTAAGAATCGTCCCGACCGGAAGTGCCTCTTCTACCCATTTTCCTGAATAGAAGTCCCAGACATCCCCGTCATACAAAGCTCCCGCTGCAATTCCCTTTGCCGAATCGATCGTGCTTCCTCCGCCGATCGCCAATACGAAATCTACCTGTTCCTCTTTGCACAGCTTGATTCCCTCATAGACCAGACCGCTTCGCGGATTTGGCTTTACGCCCCCAAGCTCTACGGTCTTGATGTTCTCTTTTTGAAGGGATTCCTTCACACGATCCAAGAGTCCGGATCGAACTACGGAACCACCGCCGTAATGCAGAAGGACCTTGATATTTTCCTTTTTTTCACAGAACCGCTTCACATAGGAACCAGTCTCCAGCTCTCTGTCTTTTCCGAAAACAAAATATGTCGGACTGTAAAAATTAAAATTTTGCATCTCTTCTCCTTTCTATTTCCCCATAATTCTGGATCTTGATTGCTGAAAGCAATATTTCTTTTGCAAAATCCATATGTATCACTCTGTACTCGTCAGTGAAAAACAGCAGCGTTTTTCACTGACGAGTATATTTTATAAGATATCACCAAAAATTACAAGCAATATCTTAGGATTCCCAACAATCTCTCCAATTTCCCAGTAACAAAAAAGCCTTACAGCATCTCTTTTACATTTTTTCCTAAGAATATCTCTCATCAAATACCCGCTGACTCTTTTTTTCGCTCCGCGGCAAAATCCCCAGCTCGACTACCTTGACTAAAGGCGTAAATCCGATTCTGGATTTTACTTTTTCCGCAATTTTTTTGGACATTTCCTGGAAATCAACGGTTCCATTCGTCTCCACATAGATCCGCATCGTATCTCTTCCATCCAAATGCGAGATATGAATCTGATATTCACTGGATAACTCCGGAAACATGGCGAGGACTTCCTCGATCTGTTTTGGAAATACATTGACTCCCTTGATTTTCATCATATCATCGCTTCGTCCAGCCACCACATCGATCCTTGGATGTTTGCTCTTGCAAGGACACTCGCCCGGCAGAATCCGGCTGATGTCATGCGTCCGGTAGCGAATCAGCGGCGCTCCCTCTTTTACCAATGTCGTAATGACGATTTCTCCCCATTCTCCATCCGGAAGATTCTTTCCTGTTTTCGGATCAATGATCTCAAGATAAAGATAATCATCCCAAATATGCATTCCTGTATCATATTTGCAATTGATTCCAATACCCGGACCATAGATTTCTGTCAATCCATAGATATCATACAATTCAATCCCCAGTTCATTTTGGATTCTCTTCCGCATCTTTTCGCCCCAGCGTTCTGAACCAATGACTCCCTTTTTCAAATGAATCTTGTCTGCAATGCCACGCTTTTCGATTTCTTCCGCAAGCAGCAATGCGTAAGAGGATGTCGCGCACAGGACAGTACTCTTCATATCCATCATCATCTGAAGCTGCTTCTCTGTGTTTCCCGGACCAATCGGAATCGCCATGGCTCCAAGTTTTTCACAGCCATTCTGAAATCCGATTCCCGCTGTCCAAAGCCCATATCCCGGCGTAATATGAATCCGGTCCCGATTGGTAATCCCTGCATATTCAAAGCAGCGTTTGAACATTTCTCCCCAATCATCCACATCCTTTGCTGTATACGGAATGATCACCGGCGTCCCAGTCGTTCCTGACGAAGAATGTATTCTTACGATTTCCTCCTCCGGAACCGTCATCAGCCCCAATGGATAAGCATCCCGTAAATCCTCCTTCTGGGAAAAAGGAAGCTGCTTAAAATCCTCAATACTGGAAACTCCGTCAATTCCTGCTTCTTTTAATTTTTTTCCATAAAAGTTACCTGCCTGAAGCAGACGCTGAATCTGATGGTTCACCTGTTCCAACTGTTTTTTACTGATTTCCATACAATTTATCCTCCTTATTTATCGTTACTATTCACAGTCCTACTTCGCAGCAGGAAAATCCAATGCCCGGAAATTGACCTCCCAGACCTTCTTCGGAAGCATCTCACAAAGAGCTTCCTTCAATGTTTCTTTCTCAATTCCCAATTCTCCACTCTTTAACGCAGCACCCAAAAGCAGGGTATTCAACACTTTATCGTTTCCGACCTCCGATAATGCGCGATCCACATCAATGAGCACCAGATTCTCTACCTCTGCCTGCAGATACCCGATCACTGCCGAAACATCATAAGGAGCGCCGCCTACCATCGCAGTGACCGGAATCACCGGACGGGTACTGGTAATCACTGTTCCGCCCTTTTTCAAATACGGAAGCATCCGAACCGCTTCTGCCGGTTCAAATCCCAAAATCAGATCTGCCTCTTTTTCTCCGATCAAAGGAGAAAAAATGCCTTCTCCAATCCGAAGATGACTGAACACGCTTCCGCCCCGCTGCGCCATGCCAATCGTTTCTGCCGTTTTGACCGGCAGCTTCTGCTTCATTGCTGCTGCCGCGATCAATTTTGAGGCAAGCACCGTTCCCTGTCCTCCAACGCCGGAAAGCACGATATTTTTCCTTACAGAAGCTCTCTGCACTTTCCCACTGTATCCGATCTGCGCTTCTCTTCTCATTTCCGCTGCCGGATCTGTTGTTTTTGGATCTGATGTTTTTG
>CADBUD010000013.1 GCA_902797785.1 uncultured Lachnospiraceae bacterium | reverse complement strand
CTTAGAACTCCTCCCAGAATGAGGATTTCAGGCGCGAATGCGCCGGGAGAGCTGCGAAGCAGCGGGAAATCCGAATGCCGGGAGGGGAACTGTGAATAGTAACAAAAAAAGATGATGTCGGGGGCAAAAGCGCCTTGTGGCTTTTGACCCCGACATCATATGATTGACAGCTGGAATCTATGATACTTTACAGCTTTTCACACTGCTCCATGCACCATACACCTTTTTGGAACCGACCCGGATAAAGGCGCGTACTTTGAAATAATATTTTTTCTTTGGCAGGGTATTAAAGGTATAGCCCGTCCCTGTACATATTTTCTTCTTAGCTCCACTGAAATTCTTTTTTGTCCCGTAGAGGAGCTGGTAACCATTGACTCCGGACTGATAATCCCAGGAAGAATAAACCCTCCTCTTGTACAGCGTGCTCTTTTTAATCTTGAACCCGCTATTCTTTTTTGGAATCACGACGACGGTCACAGATTTTGATGTACCGCTGCCGTCCAATGCAGAAGCGGTGATATGAGCCGTTCCTGCCCGATTGGTCTTGACCTTTCCCGTGTTTTCATTCACAGTCGCAACACTTGTATTATCAGATGACCAGGCAATTTTTTTATTTGTCGCACCGGATGGCGAAACCTTGGCGCTCAGAGTGAAGGATTTTCCTGCCACGACCTGTTTATTCTTCGAAATACTGATGGAAGAAACCTTGGAGACCGTGGAGTATTTCAGTTTATACAAGCCGTTATTGCTTTTTGAGCTGTAAGACTTGGAAATTTTAATATAATACACCCCGGCGTCCAGACTTACTTCTTCTACATAGGATTTTGGCTCCCGCTCTGTTGCATACCAGACCTCTTGCTTTTTCACGCTCAGGAAATCATCATCCCAGATTTCAAAATAGGAGGTCCCGGCATAAGAAAGATAATTAAATAAGATAATGCTTTTGGAATTTAGCGTCATCTTGTAAAAGTCCATCTCGTCATCACAGGAAATCAATCCGGTCACCTGCTGATTTGAAGAAAGTTTCATTGCTTTGGAAAAGTCATTATTTGGCTCAGTCTCTGTATTATTTGCTGCTTTGAAGCTTGCCTTGATCTTGTAATTTCCCAAACCTTTTCCATCTGCACAGACCTTGACCTTATAGACGCCGGCCTCCATCCAGTTTTCGAACGTGCTTGTTTTCGGATTGGAATCAGAAGCATACCACAGAGAAGTTTCTTCATAGGATTTTGTCAGGTCTTCTGACAGCAGATACCAATGCGAAGACTCTAAGCTCCACGCCTGCAGATCAATCGTAAGATGTCCCGCTCTCGGAATGCTGACCGTATAAAAATTGCTCTGTCCTTCTGTCTGGATCGAGCCGCTCTGCCAGGCATCATTCGTTGACAAGGTATAATCATTTGCTTTTGCGGTCATGCTGCCCAGCGAAATACCGATTATTAAAAGAAGAAGCGATAAGATTTTAGATGTTTGATGTTTCATAATACCTCCTTAAAAATTCTGTTTGATTTTATCCTCACTACTTATAACCTGATGTTGGAGTCAAAAGTGTCATGCGATGAAAGCAAGCAGCAAGTGATTTCGTTCATTATACCATAAACAATTATTTTTTGCACCTTTTTATATTTCTTTATTTTTCAAAGAAAATCCTACGTTACGATTCACAGTCAATTTGATAAATGAAAGAGATTCGTCGTGCTTGCACGTAAGAAGCTTTTTTATTTATCAAATTTTCCTGCTGCGAAGCAGGAACTCCTCCCAGAATGAGGATTTCAGGCGAAAATGCGCCGTAAGCTGCGAAGCAGCGGGAAATCCGAATGCCGGGAGAGGGACTGTGAATAGTAACAATCCTACAGCTTCAGCACCGCCATCAGACCGGTGATTGTAAAAAAGCAAAGGACCGTCGTCACGACAATTCCACGGGAAAGAATCTCTGTTTTCTCTCCTATTTTTTCAGCCTGGATCAATGGCAGATTTCCCACTGGCATCGCTGCCATAAGGAAAAAGGCCTGAACCATTTCCGATGCGACATTCAGGGTTCTGAGAATGAGCACTAAAACCACTGGAACTGCGACCATTCGGATCAACAGATAAAGCCAGATGCTTTTGTCTTTGATTCCCTCCCGGATCGAGGTCTTCGCAATCGATGCTCCTAACAGCGACATTGATAAAAATACCGTTGCGTTTCCAATATAGATCACACTATTTGCTACTATTTCCGGAAGGGATATATCAAACCAGAAAAGAAGGAGCGTCAAAATCGCCATCACAGTACCCGGGGAAAGAATCTTTTTAAGACGGATTTTTTCCCTCCCTTCCGCAAGAACCATAATGCCATGCGTATAGAATAACAGGCAGTAAAGAACATTGCATACGATCACGCACAGCATGGCATTTTCGGGCAGGACCGCTTTGGCGACCGGAATGCCAATAAAGCCTACGTTCGTATATACTGTCATGAGGTGATAGAATTTTCGGTCTTCTTTTTTGATTGGCAGGATTTTAGGAATCAAAATTCCCAAAAGGCAGAAAACCGCGTATAGGAGGACTCCGATGCCAATCGCATGTATAAGATCCTGATGGGTCGCCGTAAGATCTCCAGTCAGGACACAGGACATGATCAGTGCCGGATTTACGATATCCATGACGATCGCAGAAAGCTTTTTTTCCGTCTGTTCCTCCAAAATTTCCTTTTTTTGAAGATAAAACCCAATGAGTACCAGAATGGCGATGACTGCCATTTGTTGTAAAATAACCAGCGTATGCATTTTCTTTCTTTTTTCCTTTCTTTTTTCCTTTCTTTTCTCTTACTCAAAAATCCCCTTTTCTCATTTTTCTTCTCATCAATTCATCGTGCTCTTTGGTTTTTTTTCAAAATTACGCCCCGAATCAAATGAGCTATAATCCATGCAATCCCCGGAATCAGGATTCCCCAAATCACGCTCCTATAGATTGGCTGCTCATGAACATATAAAAATGGGTATGGTCCATGAACCACATTTAGAGCATTTAGAACAATCAATACGATGGCGTAAAGAAAGGTCGGAATCATGGCGATCAGCGTATCCGAAAAAGGAATGATTTCTTCTCTTTCCTCCTGACTATTTTCAAGGAACCGCTGCCTCTGATTTTCTGTGACTTTTGCTATGCACACAAATGTGATAGGAAGGGTGCCTTCAGCACCTCGCGTTTGGCACAATAAACTTCATTCCCGGATGTAGGCACCCTGAATCTGGTCTACCGCCTGATTTACTAATCTTGCCAGCCAGACATGTTGCTCTCTTACATATTCCAGTTCCTTTTTCCCTGCTGCATCCTCAAGCCTTTTTGCTTTTTTACTAATGGAAACTAGCCCCATCATTTTTGCATTGCTCTTGAGTGCATGCACCCGGATTTCATATCCGTGACAGTCTTCCTGCTCCAAAGCATCATAAAGTTCTTCCAGTTTCTCCTGAACGGTAGAAACAAAATCGCTAAGCAATTCAAAATACAGCTCTTTATCATCCGCACAATAATTTAATCCGGCTGTCACATTAATTCCTCCGGCTTTCAAGCGTTCAATATCATACCCTTTCTTCTGTTTTTCCGGAATCTGCAAAACTTCCTTTCCATACCCCGGGGCAAACCCCATCACTTCCTCTTCCGGCTCCGGCGCAAACTCCATCACTTCCCCTTCCGGCTCCGGCGCAAACTCCATCACTTCCCCTTCCGGCTCTGGCGCAAACTCCATCACTTCCCCTTCCGGCTCCGGCGCAAACTCCATCATTTCTCCTTCCGGCTCCGGCACGAGCTCCATCACTTCCCCTTCCGTCTCCGGCGCAAACTCCATCGTTTTCTTTCCAACCGCTTGTCCATATGCGCGTTCCGGCAGATACATTTTCAGCTTTTCCACCAAATCCCTCAACTCAATCGGTTTGGAAAGATAGTCATGAAATCCCGTCTTTAGATAATTTTCCCGTGCGCCGACTACCGCATTTGCCGTCAGGGCGATCACTGCCGTCGTCTCCGGAATCAGATTTTCTTTCTTTAAAACCTTCAATGTCTCTATTCCGTCCAGTTCCGGCATCATATGATCCAGAAACAGAATATCATAGGTTCCCTTCCGCATCCGATCAATAGCCTCTTTTCCTGAGCCTGCTTCCTCCGGACATATTCCACAGAGCTTTAAAAGATTCCTTGCCACCTTTAAATTCATATCATTATCATCCACAACGAGAATCCTCGCATCCGGCGCGAAAATCAGATCCTCTGTGCTCCGATGCCCACTGCTCTCTCGAAGCCGCTTTTCATAATCTCCGATTGGGGCATCATCAAATATCTCCTGCTCAATGTCAAAGGAAAACTCTGAGCCTTCCCCGTAGGTACTTTTTACTTTCAGCGAGCTTCCCATCATATCCAGAAGGCTCTTGACTATGGAAATTCCCAGTCCGGTCCCCTCGATATTGTGATTTCTGACCTCATCCAGGCGTTCAAAGGATTCAAAGAGCTTTTCCAGATCTTCTTCTTTGATTCCAATTCCCGTATCCTTTATGCATACATGGAGACAGATCCGGTCTTTGGTTCTTTCCTTCTCCCGAATAACAAGGGTGACACTCCCTTTCTCGGTATATTTGACCGCATTCGACAAAAGATTCATGATGACCTGAGAGACCCTGACATCATCCCCAATCAATGTACATGGCAGGGCCTCGTCCACATCCAGGATAAATGCCAGTCCCTTGGCATCTGCTTTCTGCAAGACGGATTGACAAAGATCGTTGATGAAGGACGCCGTGTCATACCGTACTGGAACGATGTCCATCTTTCCATCTTCAATCTTTGAAAAATCCAGGATGCTGTTGATCAGGGTCAAAAGGGTCTTCCCTGCCGAATCAATATTCCAGGCATATTCCAGGATATCCGGATTCTCAGATTCCCTAAGGATCATCTCATTCATTCCCAAAACAGCATTGATCGGCGTCCGGATTTCATGGGACATCTGGGCAAGGAATCTGCTTTTTGCCCGGCTCGCGACCTCAAATTTTGCTACAGCCTCCACCTCTTCAGTCACGTCTACAAACACACACATAAAGCAAAAAACCTCATGATATTTATCTTTAACAGCATTCAGGCGTACGGAATAAGCTCTTGAGCCTTCTTTATTCCAAAGTCTGGACAAATATATTTCATCTACTGATGCCTCAATCATCTCCTGTGCCTCTTTCGGCGTAATATCAAAAAAATCCTCCAGCCTGCTTCCGTTGCAGTTTCTTGATTCCGCAAGCTGTCTGGAATATCGATTCATTAAGGCTATCGTATGATTCGTATCCAGTACAATGACTCCGGCTTCAATAAACTCAAATAATCTGTCCCTGATATTCCCGGTATGTATATCAAAGGAATTTAATTGTGCCGCTCCATACCACATAACAATCGCACAGACTGCCGCTCCAATTCCTGAAGTAGCAATCGCATTTTTCCCTATAGCAGGCAGATATGTGTCCGGACCCGAAAAGAAAAGCAGGCTGAAATTTGCAACAAATGCCGTATAAAGGAAACTATTGAGCCGTTTTATTTTATTATTTTTCAACCATATGCACGCAAAAGAAAAAAGGACAGCGAACGAGAATATAACAAATCCTAAATGAATTAATCTGGCAAACTCTCCCTCCGGATTAGAAATCCATGTCGTCCACCCATTTCTGCGTACAAATATATCAACATTATCCTGTGAAAAAAAATAATAATCTGTAATCCCCATGATAATGGAAAAAATTTTCAGAAAAGATACCGTCGGCCTGCTGGCATTTGAAATATCCAATACCATAAATATTTCGCTGACCAGGAAAGAAACCACTCCAAAATCCCCGAACTTTCGCATGATCCCACAGACCACAAAATCTTCACAGAACCCAATCATTCCGAAAAAATAACACCACACGGCTGAAGTAATTCCCATCATAAAAATATATATCCTGATATTTCCGGAAGCATCTTTCTCTTTCATATAAAAGCTTAACCCACAGATTGCCGCCACCGTACCAAAAACCATCAGCATACAATTTATTATCCACATTATTTTTCTCCCCTTCCTGTCCCGAGTGCTGCCTTAATGGCTTGACAAAGCTCCACATAACGTATCATAAACTGAGGCATGGCTTCCTGAATCAGATTCTCTTCCTGTTGTTCGGCAGCCTTCTCAAGCTCCAATGCTTTCTTTGACAGTTCCTTGGCACCGATGGTTCCGGAAGCACTCTTTAGGGCATGAATCCTTATTTCGAATCCCTTATACTCTTTGCGTTCCCAGCATTCCTCCAGCTCTTTTTGAGTGTCCCGGTATTTGTCCACATAATCGGATAATAATTCCTGATAAAAGTCAGCATCTCCTCCACAAAACCGAAGTGCCGCATCTGTATCGATACCGACGGCTCTCAGCTTTTCTATATATCCTTCCCTCTTGATTTGGGATTCCCCGTCGATACTTTCTTCTACTGGCACAGATTCAGAAATCCCGTTGGTTTCTTCTTCCGGTTCAAATTCCAGAATGTCTGCCGTTTCTTCTTCCGGCGCAAATTCCAGAATGTCTTCCTTTTCTTCTTCCGGCGCAAATTCCAGAATCTTTCCCGTTTTCTGCTCCGCCGAATCTTTCTCCAGCGCAGCTTTCTCTGACAAAATGTTCTTAGGTTCCGCTTCCTTCTCTTCAAAGCTTCTCCACTCCACCTTCTGTTCCGGAAGCCAGGAGGCCAGCTTCTTTTCCAACTGTATGACTTCAATCGGCTTTGAGAGATAATCATCAAATCCAGCATCCAGATACCGTTCCTTGGCACCGGAAACTGCATTTGCCGTCAACGCTATGATCACACAGCCCGGAGAAACCAAATTGTTCTCCTTTATTTTTTTCAGCGTTTCCATTCCGTCCATCCGCGGCATCATATGGTCTAGGAATACAATATCGTAGTTTTTCTGTTCCATCCTTTGGATACACGTTTCTCCGGATTCTGCCTCGTCCGGTACGATGCCATTCCGTTTGAGCAGGTTCCGCACCACCTTGCGGTTCATCTCGTTATCATCCACAACAAGGAGATCTGCGCCTTTCGCATACAGGAATCTTTCTTCTTTTTTATCGCTTCTTTTTTTTAGGTTCTCCACAAAATCGCCGATTGGCTCATCCTCTATGATTTCCTGCTTCAGTTCAAAGAAAAATTCCGATCCTTTTTCATAAACACTCTCCACATGAAGGGTACTCCCCATCATCGAAAGAAGTCGGGTCACAATGGACATTCCAAGCCCTGTCCCTTCAATATTCCGATTTCTCGTTTCATCCAATCTGGCAAAGGATTCAAACAATTTATCTTTGTCCTCCTCCCGGATTCCAATTCCCGTGTCTCTTACGGAAATAAAAAGTGACAATATCCCCTCCTGCCTTTCCTTTCCAGCAACCTCTAATGTCACTTTTCCCTGCTCCGTATATTTCACGGCATTGGTCAAAAGATTCATGATGACCTGACGGATTCTCACATCATCACCATAGAGCACGCTGGGAAGCCTCCGATCCACCAATGCCTCAAATTCCAGACCTTTTGCTTTGGCACGCTCCGAGATGGAATTGACCAGATCATGAATCAGCAAGGAAACATCATACTTTACCGGAACCAGCTCCATCTTTCCATCCTCAATCTTGGAAAAATCCAAAATACTGTTGATCAGGGACAGAAGGGTCCTCCCGGCCGATTGGATGTTCTGCGCATATCCTTTGATATCCGCACTGTCCGTTTCTCTCAAAATCATTTCGTTCATTCCCAGAACCGCATTGATCGGAGTCCGAATCTCGTGGGACATCTGTGCCAGAAAAGAGCTTTTTGCTTTTCCGGCAGCAATCGCTGCATCTGCTGCCTGCGACAGCTGCTCATTGGTCATTTCCTGCCAGCGGATAAAGTCCGTCAGTAGACGGTAGATCAAAATCGCGCAGAACAGAAAGGCGATAATACATAGAAATGCATAGACCAGCACATTTCCGTAGATTTTCCACGCATTCGCTACCACATAAACAGCAAAATTGGAATCGACATTTCGAATTGCTGAACTCATTTTCAAACTGCCAT
This sequence comes from uncultured Lachnospiraceae bacterium, assembly GCA_902797785.1. GTDB lineage: Bacteria > Bacillota > Clostridia > Lachnospirales > Lachnospiraceae > RUG14305. Next base: position 2,054 of record CADBUD010000013.1, on the reverse strand, counting down.
CATAATCAGAAAACAGATGCGTCGTCTTTCCATCCACCCTGATTTCCCCATAGGGAAGAGTCTGTACATTAGTAGAAGCATCCTGCGCCATCTGATAAGCACCGTAAGGATGGTTGATGATTTCGCCCTCCGGATCCACCAAAAACGCATAGCCTTCTTCTGTATAACTGTCCCCTAAAATGTCTACCAGCTTATCCATAAAGAAGTCAATCCCAAAGATTCCTAAAAACTCTCCCGACGCTGCGTCATAGACCCGCTCCGATATCGTCAAGCAGTAGCCGCCGGTCTGCTCATCAAAATATGGGGCTGAAACACTCCAGCCACGTTCTGATGCCAAAGTATCTATGTACCATTGTCTCTCTTCTACCCGCCAGCCATCATCCGGCTGCCATCCATTGCTCATATACACCGTGTGCGCAAGCTTTGGATTCGTCATATAAGTCACAGAAATCTCCGGATACTGCTCCGTAATCTGGTGCAGATACTCTATCGTCCCTTCATAATCGGAAAGCATTTGCGGATTCGTAGAAATAATGCTCACGAACATATCCAAAATGCTTTTTTGTGTATCAATCCACTCCGACAGCTGATACTCATAGGTTTTGGCTTCGTTCTCCATCTGCATATTTCCCCATCGATAAGCGGAAGAAAGATTGGTATAAAGGCTCAGGCACATGACAAACATCAAAATTGCGAGAATGATTCCCCGAAACCGCTTGTTCCTGTCCATCGCCTTATTTCTATCTCTCTTTTCTTCTTTTTTATCAAGGGAAACCGTCAAACGATTATATGACATAATCTGCCCCATCATCTCCGAAAGCCTCTCCGCAGCGGAGTGAATCGACGCCATCTCCTCATGAACCTCTTCTATGCTTTCTGTTCTTTCCCGATCAGAATGCGTCAAAATCATATTTAACGGTTCTGAAAACTCTCCTGTAATCCGGGAAAGAAACTTCTCTCTGGAAGCCAGGGCTTCTTCTGCCTTTTCCCGGCTTTTGATTGCCGAAAGATACAAGAGGATAATAACGGCAAACAGTGCAAGGGAAAGCAGAATCGTAATCGTAAACTGGATATAAGAATCCTTATAAAGCTCCCAATCACTGATTCCCACGATCAGATACCATCCATTTCCAGACTTGGCAGTAAACAGGTTCTCATAAAAAAATCCATCTCTGACCCTTCCGGTAGTCATCCCGTCCTGATGCCTGATACTCGCATAGATTCCGGCATAATCCGGCATAGCATTCACCAGCCGCTTTCCAACCATCGTTTGATCTGAGCACCCCGCAATAACCCCTTCATCTGTAACAATCACGGCATTGACTGCATTATCTCCCATCTGTGTGATATAATTCTGGATTCCCTCCAGGGTATAATCCATACCAAGAACCGCATCCTGATCCCCGAGCATTACAGATACCGTATAACAGATTTTTCCGGACATAGCATCCTGATAGGGGGAGGAAACATAGGTCTTTCCCCTGTTCTTTACCGCACCGGTATACCATACCCGCTCTGTCGCATTAAAATCAGATGGAATCTCAAAATCCGGAATAATGCAAAAAGAGGAACCGGCAATATAAAAGTTGAACGCTCCGGTGTCCCCTGCAACAATCTCTTCTTTTTTCCTGTAAATGTACTTCTCTAGTTCTTTCTGATTGGAAAGGTATTCCCTCGCCTGAATCGCCAACTCCATCGTCAAAGCTTCTGCATCGCTGATGGCACCTTCAAGCTTTCCACTGACAGATTCCAACTGATATACCCCTGCCTGTCTGGTCTGGGTATAGGTCTGCTTGTACAAAATCCAGGTATCCATCAGGGTAACGGCCAAAAGCAAGGAAGCCACTATGATGACAATACTTAATTTTTTCTTTTTTTTCATAATGATCCGCCTCCAACGCCGGATACTTCGTATCATATACGAACATTTTTCTTATTATAGCTTAAACATCAGAATTTTTCCAGAAAAAGTTACTATTCACAGCTCCGCTGTTCATAGCAACAAAATGCACACGCCAAAGGCGCACAGAGTGGAAATATGCCCTATCGGTCAT
>CADBUD010000012.1 GCA_902797785.1 uncultured Lachnospiraceae bacterium | reverse complement strand
TTTTGTAAGGAAAATGTCGCTTTCAGCGACCAAAATCCGGCGCGACTCATGAACAAAACGGCAGGCCATTTCGTTCATGAGTATAATGTGTTTACTATAGTTTAAGAAGATAATTTAGGAGGCAGTCTAAAATGGCAGAGTCTATGTTAGGATTAAAAAGGAGCCATCGCGCGGCAGAGCTTACAGAAGCTTCTGTCGGAAGTGAAGTAACGTTGATGGGATGGGTACAAAAAAGAAGAAATTTAGGAAGTTTAATTTTTGTGGATCTGCGTGACCGGAGCGGGTTGATGCAGATCATGTTTGATGAAAACAGCATTGGAAAGGAAGGGTTCGAGAAAGCAGGAACCCTCCGGAGTGAATTTGTAATTGCTGTAGTCGGAACCCTGCAAAAGCGTGGAGGCGCAGTAAATGAAAATTTAAAGACAGGGACATTGGAAGTCGTCGCAACGCAGCTGCGGATCTTATCCGAATCCGAAACACCGCCATTCCCAATCGAGGAGCATTCCCAGACCAAAGAAGAAATGCGGTTAAAATACCGGTATTTGGATCTTCGGCGTCCGGATCTTCAGAGAAATCTGATTTTAAGAAGCAAAGTGGCGACAGCAATCCGTGCCTTTCTTTCCGAGGAAGGATTTTTGGAGATTGAGACACCGATTCTAAATAAAAGTACGCCGGAGGGGGCAAGGGATTATCTGGTGCCGAGCCGCGTTCATCCGGGCAGCTTTTATGCACTGCCGCAGTCCCCTCAGCTGTTCAAGCAGCTGTTGATGTGCTCCGGATATGATCGGTATTTCCAGATTGCCAAATGCTTCCGGGATGAGGATTTAAGGGCAGACCGTCAGCCGGAGTTTACCCAGGTGGATATGGAGCTTTCCTTTGTGGATGTGGATGATGTCATTGACGTCAACGAACGTCTTTTGGCAAAAATTTTTAAAGAGGCGATTGGGGTAGAGGTTCCGCTTCCGATTCCGAGAATGACATGGCAGGAGGCAATGGATCGTTTTGGTTCGGATAAACCAGACCTTCGTTTTGGCATGGAATTAAAAGACGTTTCCAAGGTCGTAGAGCACTGTGGCTTTGGCGTATTTACCGGAGCATTGGAGCAGGGCGGCTCAGTCCGTGGAATCAATGCAAAGGGGCAGGGCAGCATGCCGCGTAAAAAGATCGATGCCCTGGTGAAACTGGCAAAAGACTTTGGAGCAAAGGGACTGGCATATCTTGCGATTAATGAGGACGGAAGCTACAAATCTTCTTTTACTAAGTTCTTGACAGAGGAAGAGAGCAAGGCTTTAGTAGAGGCGATGGAGGGGGAGCCGGGAGATCTCCTGCTCTTTGCTGCGGATAAAAATAAAGTGGTGTATGATGTGCTGGGAAACCTGCGATTGGAGCTGGGAAAGACCTTAGGACTGATGGATAAAGATCAATACCGTTTCCTTTGGGTGACCGAATTCCCACTGCTGGAGTATTCAGAAGAAGAAGAGCGTTTCGTAGCCATGCATCATCCGTTCACTATGCCGATGGAGGAGGATCTTCCTTATCTGGAAACAGATCCGGGACGGGTCAGAGCCAAAGCATACGACATTGTTTTAAATGGAACAGAGCTGGGAGGAGGAAGTGTCCGTATTTTCCAGAATGACGTTCAGGAGAGAATGTTCCGGGCTCTTGGATTTACAACGGAGCAGGCATACCGACAGTTTGGTTTCCTTTTAAATGCCTTCAAATATGGAGTTCCTCCACACGCTGGATTGGCCTATGGGCTGGATCGTCTGATCATGCTGATGGTAAAGGCAGATTCCATCCGGGATGTGATTGCTTTCCCGAAGGTAAAGGACGCATCCTGCTTAATGACAGACGCACCGGATGTCGTAGATGAAAAGCAGCTGGAAGAGCTCCATATTGCAGTGACAGCTTCCGCAAAGGATGGTGCCTATGAAGTATAAAATTCTATTGGTAGGAAAAAACAATGCAATGATTGATGATTTCTATGCTCAGATGATGAATAGCATGGACATCATGACTAGCTCCACAAGAATGGTGGATATCTTGAATCATATCAAATATGTCAAGCCGGATGCATTTGTTTACTGTGTTCATGATGATTCCAAAAGCAAGGTGATGCAGCTGATGGAAATCAAATCCATTCTGAGCAAGGAATTTATTCCCTTTATCACGATTGGTTCCGAGTCAGACATTCAAAATTTTGAACGGGTTTCCGGGCGGATTTCGGATCGGCTTTTGATCAAGCCGTTAAAGGCCAGTGCCATTGAGGAACAGATGGTGGAAGCCATATCCGTGATGAAAGACCAAAAAAATAGTTTTTCTAAAAACATGATGCAGAAGGTGACGGAAGAAGAGGAAAAGAGAAACCGGAAGCAGATTTTGATCGTGGATGATGATGCCACAATGCTCAAAGCCATGAAAGAGCATCTGATCGATCAATATAATGTAGCAACGGCTATCAATGGAAAAGTAGCAATGAAATATCTGGAGAAAAGAAAACCGGATCTGGTTCTTTTGGATTATGAAATGCCGAATGAAAATGGCTCAGAGGTATTGGCGAAGATTCGAGCAAATAAAAATCTGGAGGATCTTCCCGTCGTCTTTTTGACCGGAGTAACAGAGCGGGATAAAATCAAACGGGTTCTGGTCATGAAACCGCAGGGATATCTGATCAAACCAATCGAGCATGATAAGCTAATGGAAACGATAAGGAAAATTTTATACTCATGAACGGGGAGATTCATATTTATGCAAAATGAGGAAAGCGAATTCTATTTGACAGATATTATTGACACGGAGACGCTTCAGAGCATTCAGGATGCATTTTCCAGAATGACCGGAATGGCTTCCCTGACCACAGATCATATGGGGAAGCCTGTGACAAAAGGCTCCAATTTTACAGACTTTTGTATGAAATATACGAGAGAGACAGCGCTTGGATTTGAACGGTGCCAGAAATGTGACAAATATGGAGCAGAAAAGACCCATGAATGTGGAAGTGCAACGACCTACGTTTGTCATGCGGGTCTGATCGATTTTGCGGCGCCAATCATTATTCATGATAAAATGGTCGGCTGTTTTATCGGAGGTCAGGTTCTGTCAGGGGAACCGGACCTGAATGAATTCCGGCGTATTGCAAAAGACCTTGGAATTGATGAGGAGGAGTATGTAAAGGCATTGTCGAAGATTCCGGTTCTGGACAAAGCTACCATTGATCGTTCTGCCGAATTTCTTTGTGAGCTGGCCAGGGTGATCTCCGATATGGTCTATGGAAGATATATTGCCATCAAAGCAAAGAAAGAAATGGAAAAGGCGCTCCGGTTAAAATCTGATTTCTTAGCCAATATGAGCCATGAGATCCGGACGCCGATGAATGCCGTGATCGGAATGGCAGAAATGGCATTAAGAGAGGAGTTGCCTCCGATGGCAAGAGACTATATTCTCCAGATCAAGGAATCCGGAAAATCTCTCCTCACCATTATTAACGATATTTTAGATTTTTCCAAAATCGAATCCGGAAAAATGGATATCAGCGTTGTGGAATATGAGCCGATGTCAGTGATCAATGATATCGTCAGCATCATTAATACCAGGCTGCGGGATAAAGACCTGGAGCTGATTTTAAATATCGCACCGGATCTTCCAAATCTGATCGTTGGGGACAATATCCGGATCAAGCAGGTGCTGCTCAATCTGATCAATAATGCAGTAAAATTTACAGAAAAAGGCCGGATCGAGGTTGACATCCATTATAAATATACGACAGAAAATGAAATTGAGTTAAGCTGCTTTGTTGAGGATACGGGAATCGGAATCAAGCAGGAGGATTTTGGAAAACTCTTCCAGTCATTCCAGCAGGTCGATAGCAAAAGAAATCGGGAAATCGAAGGAACCGGACTGGGACTGGCAATCTCGGAGCAGCTTTTGCATCTGATGAACGGGAAAATCTGGGTAGAGAGCGAATATGGAAAGGGAACAAGATTTTCTTTTTGCCTTCCGCAAAGGGTGATTGATTCCAGTCCGAGCATTAGCGTCGACCATCCGGAAAAGATTCGGGCAGCAGGATATTTGTCAAATGAATTTGTCCGCGAACAGATGAAAATCGACTGTGCAAATCTAAAGGTGAAATATCTGGAATTGGAAAAGGAAGAAGAAATCTGGAATTTTCCAATCGAAGAGGAGTCTTTCCTATTTATTGAGGAGGGGCTCTTCTCAGAGCAGGTCGAGACCTATGTCAGAGAGAACCCGGATCTGACCGTCATACTCTTGACCGATTATTTCAGTAAGACAGAGTATCATATTTCCAATATGATCGTAGTAAAGAAGCCTCTCTACATTCTAAATCTTGCCCTGATCTTCCGGCGGGAGGATCTTCGGTTCCATGGACACATGATGGATGATGATGACATTGATTTTATTGCTCCGGAGGCAGAAATCTTGGTAGTGGATGACAACGCCATCAATCTAACGGTAGTAGAGGGATTGTTAGAACCGTTAAAAATGCAAATCGATACCGCCCTGAGCGGAAAGGAAGCCATTAGTAAGATTTCCGTCCACAAATATGATATCGTCTTCATGGATCACATGATGCCGGAGCTGGATGGAATCGAAGCGACCCATATTATCCGGCGGTTCCATTCCAATTATAATGAAATCCCAATCATTGCCCTGACAGCCAATGCTGTAGATGGCATGAAGGAAATGTTCCTTAGGGAGGGAATGAATGATTTTATCGCAAAGCCGATCGAGCTTCGGATCATGGTATCGAAGATCAAGCAGTGGCTTCCGGTAGAAAAGATTCAAAGAGTCTATGAAAAACCGGAGAGGGAAAAATCCACAGGGGCAGATCTTCACATTGCGGATCTGGATACCGTAGCGGCTGTCCGCCTGTTAGGAAGTGAGAAGCTGTTCATGAAGATCCTGGAGGATTATTATCATGCCATCGAAAAGAAAGCGGCGCAGATTCGTGGATTTGTAGAAAAAGAAGACTGGGCAAATTATACGATCGAGGTCCATTCCTTAAAAAGCACATCCAAGCAGATTGGAGCCATGATGCTGTCCAAACAGGCCGCAGAACTGGAGAAAGCCGGAAATGCGCGGGACACAAAGAAAATACGAAGACAAACGGAAGCGATGCTGGAGCGTTATGAAGCGTATCTTCCTATCTTTGCAGGATGTTTTCCGGAGGAAGAGCCAGTAGATGATAGCAAAAAGGAAGCGGTGACCCTGGAACTTTTGCAGACCTTTTTCTCGGAAATGCGGGATGCGGTAGAAGAACTCGATATGGATCATATGGAAGAGGTCGTGGGACATATGGAGGAATATCTTTACGAAGATTGGCAGAATGAGCTGTTCGACCGGCTCAAGGAAGCCGTAGATGAACTGGATGTCGATACCTGTGAGAGCATTATTGAAGAGTGGGAAGGCAAATGTTTTAGTTTTGATTTGTAAGGATAAAAAATAGCAGCCTCTGCTTTTTGCCCAAAAAGCTTTTCTATTACTATAGTTTTCTATAGGCAGTAAGGACATAGCTTATAAGCACCATAGCTGCAGGATAGAAAAGCGATAGGCTTGATTTTTTCGCTTCTCCGATACTCCCATGGGGGGTATCAGGGAAGCTTTTTATTGTGGATAAATTATCGTACCTGTGCTATATTATAGATAAAGTAAACGAAGTTGCGG
>CADBUD010000011.1 GCA_902797785.1 uncultured Lachnospiraceae bacterium | reverse complement strand
GCAAGGGTGATTTTCCGAATGGCGATCATGAGCGCCAGCTCATGATATAATGAGGAAAATCACTTGCTTGCAAGGGTGATTTTCCGAGTGGCGATCATGAGCGCCAGCTCATGATATAATGAGGAAAAATGCTCGCTTGCGAGGGCATTTTTCCGAATGGCGATCATGATCTTACGCTCATGATCTAACAAACATATTTATCATAGGGAGGTATTTATGGCTACATTTCAAAGCTTAGACGAAGCAAGAGAATATTTTAAGAACGACAGGTTTGCCACAAACAATGGCATGCAGATCGACGAGTTGGGCGAAGGAACCTGTGTCTGCAGCATGGATGTCACCGAAGGACATAAAAATGCCCATGGCGGCATTATGGGCGGCGTGATGTTCACTCTGGCAGATTTCGCTTTTGCGGTTGCTTCTAATCATGTCTACCAGCCGACCGTTGCCCTGCAGGTCAGCATCAACTTCTTCAGCGTTCCAAAGGGCGACCGGCTGATTGCCAAGGCAGCCTGCAAAAAGGACGGGAGAACGACCTGCATTTATGACATTGATGTCCTGGACAGTACCGGAAGAACGGTTGCCCAATTTATTGGAACCGGTTATAAACATCTAAAGTAATATCTTTTCCATTTGTCCAAAAGGTGACCGCTCCATCCTCCATGGTCTCATAAATTTTACAGCCACAGGATTGGAGCCGATCTAAGACTTCTCCGGCCGGATGACCGTAGGAGTTTTCTTTTCCACAGGAAATGACAGCATATTGTGGTCGAAAGACTCTAAGAAATTTTTCTGAGGTCGCATATTTCGAACCATGATGTGCTGTTTTTAACACGGTAAGCCTTGTCTCGCTGCAATCCTTTCTATCACTTCTGTTTTCTTCCCATGCTTTCACCACAAGCTCTTCCTGCTCTTCTCCAATGTCTCCAGTAAATAACGCATGAAAATATCCATATTCCAGATACAGTACCATCGAGTAGTCATTCGCCGTATCTGTCCAAAAATTTCGGTTGGGATGAAGGCAGGTCAGACAAAGCTTTCCATCTGTCAGGGTATCCTTTTGATTCATATAGCTGATTTCTGTCTGATAGAATCCGGCAAGCTCCTCCAGTTCTTGATATGCCTCATCTTCAAAAGAGATTCCCGGAAGAATGAGGTGATCGATCCGGTATCCTTCTTCTAAAAGCTCCGCCATCCCATTGATATGATCCTGATCCGGATGCGAGACCAGCCAGTAATCCATGTGATTTACACCCTGTGATTTCAAAAATGGTAATATCGTATTTTCTCCCACCTTCGTTTTTGAACTGCTTCCCCCATCCAAAAACAAATGCTGCCCTGTTTCTGTCTCCAGATAGATTCCATCTCCCTGTCCTACATCCAAAAATACCATCGTAAGACCCCGAGGCCTTCTAAAAACCAGAACAGCCAATAAAATCATGAAACATAACCCTGTCAAAAAGACTTGAATGTATTTTGATATCCTTTTACGTTTGTTCTTTTCCATCATTTAATCTCCCCTTTCTCTTCCACCATGCCCAGAGGCAAAACAGACCGATGTAATATCCTGCAATTCTGCTGATCTTTGGTTTTCCCAAAACCAGCACTGCTCCCGGAAAGTGCTGGCATGCCTGCATGATTTCCTGATAGAGCCATAACAGCTTCACAGCAGGAAAAACAAGGATTTTCCCCAAAAAAACAGATTTTATTCCTGCCAGGCAGCCAAGGATTCCAAATCCCAAAAGATACGATGAAGTAGGAAGAATCAGCAGATTTAATATCATACTATAGGGAGAGAGCTGGTAATAAAAAGAAAGCAGAATCGGAAGGGTCATAAGATAAATGGCAAAGCTATAGATGAAATTCTGTTTTTTTTCTCTCTTTTCTACCATGGAAGAAGCAAAAAGGATTCCAAGAACTGCCACAAAGGATAACAAAAATCCGGTATTTTGAATCAAAAGTGGATTTTGAGTCAAAAGAACGGCTGCTGCAATGCCCAAGGCGGTCGCCATATCATAGGTACGCCCGATGTTCCATGCAATGATCATCAAAAAATACATCATCACAGCCCGTCCCGCTGCCGTTCCCATGCCTGTCATTTTTCCATAACAGAAAACCGTCAGTCCGGAAAATCCTGCTGCCAAGGGCGCGGAAGGAAGAAGATACCGAAATATCGTCCAGACTGCCAATCCGATCATGGAGATATGCAGTCCACTGATACAAAGCAGATGTGAAATTCCCATTTCCTGATACAGTGTTCTGACCTCTTCTGACAAATCTCCATCATCTCCCAGAAGCATCGCCTTTAGAATCCCGGCTTCTTCTTTTGGTGCAATCCGCTCAAGAGAATCGGAAAGCTTTTGCCGAAGCCTCCATAATACCTTCAGCCCCTGCTTTTCCATTTCAGACCATCTATTGGTCAAAAAACAAAATCTTCCGGACTTCCCCTTCGATTGTTCCGGCAAAATGGAAAAATTTCCCTCTGCCACATCCACATATAGACCGTAAGAAAGCTGTTTCGTCCTATAATATTGTTTTAAATCAAATTCTCCGGGATTGCTTGTTTCCTTGAAATGATAAAAAGAACCTTTAACAAAAAGACGGACTCCTGGAAAAATTTCATTAGAAGAGACAGGCATAGATACGATAACTCCCTGACATGTAAACTCCGTTACCGGTGGCTCTGATCCTGGTGCTTCCGGTTCCGGTGGCTCTGGTTCCGATGCTTCCGGTTCCGGTGGCTCTGGTTCCGATGCTTCCGGTTCCAGTGGCTCTGGTTCCGGTGCTTCCGGTTCCAGTGCTTCCGATTCTAAGAGCTGCACCTGCACATCAGATAAGGTAATACGAACGGTTTCTTGTTTCTGTTCTACCCAGTGGACGGTTCCACTGACATTAGCTTCTGTAAAATCTTCAAAAGAAATCTCTTCACAGACCAGCGGCTTTACAGCATCATACCTTATCAGCCCCAGAAAAAAACCGACTGGAATCAAATAACAGATCCATCGTTTTTCTTTTAGAAAAAATATGGCCATCTCAAATCCTACCGCAAGAAATACCACACCGAACAGATTCACATCCCGGCTTTCCTGCGGAAAGATCATAGAATGGAAAAGGCCACATAAATAGCATAAAATCCCCAGCAACAGCGGCCTTTTGATTTGATATGTGATTTTAATATATATCCCCCCCTTTTATTTTCCCATTTATTCGTTACTATTCACAGCTCTGCTGTTCATAGCAACAAAATGCACATACCGAAGGCACACAGAGTGCAAATACTCCCTTCGGTCGT
>CADBUD010000010.1 GCA_902797785.1 uncultured Lachnospiraceae bacterium | reverse complement strand
GCCACTATCCCGCAAGGTATTTTCAAGCGCATTTTGCTTGAAAATCCGAGGCAGCAGTGCGCCAAATACGACCGAAGGGAGTATTTGTACTCTGTGTGCCTTCGGTATGTGCATTTTGTTGCTATGAACAGCGGAGCTGTGAATAGTAACATATTTGCTTTCGACCAGATAGTTATTTTCCGCTGGTTATTTACTTTCCGCTGCTTTTTTAGCCTCAGCTGCCTTTTTAGCTTCCGCTGCCTTCTTGGCTGCGGCAGCTTTAGCTGCCATTTCTTCCCGCTTCTTAGCCTCCTCAGCCAGAACCTCCGGAGATTTTGTATAAGTAACCGTTCCTTTCTCCGCACCAGGTTCCTGATAGCCCTGCTTCATAAAAAGACATTTCTTTGGACATTTTTCCACACAATACCCACAGGCAATGCAGTCAAAACGATCGATGGTCCATGTCCCTTTGATTTTGTCTACAGATAATGTTCCACAGGGACAGCAGCGGACACACATGCCACAGCCGATACAGTCATTAATGCTGATTTCGATGTGACCACGGCTGCGCTCCGGATAAACAGCCGGTTCGGCCGGATAATTTGTCGTTACCGGTTTTTTAAATAAATTTTTTAATGCCTCAGGAGCAAAACTCATTACACCCATTGCCAATCCCTACCTTTCTGTACAGCTGATACATGGGTCGATTGTCAGTATCAGAAGACCAACATCTGCAAGATCTGTATTTTTTAGCATTTCACACAGCCCTGGAAGATTTGCAAAGGTAGGAGTGCGGATACGCAGACGTTCCACATAAGGTTTTCCATTAGCCTTGACATAGTAGATTGCTTCTCCTCGTGGCTGTTCGACCCTCATAAAATATTCCCCATTTGGATTTCCTTTAACAGGAGTGAACAAATCCGTTTCTTCCGGAATTTTGGAAATTGCCTGACGAAGAATATCAATGGATTGGAACAGCTCTTGAATCCGACAGGAGCATCTGGCATAAGAGTCTCCGTCTTGATGGATGATTGGTTCAAAATCAATATGCGGGTAGGCAGCATAGCCCAGCTTTCGCATATCGGTATTGATGCCGCTGGCTCGTCCAAACGGTCCAGCACAGCCTAGATCGTGAGCCTGTTCTTTTGTCAGGATACCAACGCCGCATAGCCTGGATTGTACAGTATAATCTTCTAAAAAGGTTTTTTGTACTGTTTTTATTTCTTTTTCGACCTCTTCTAGTGTGGTCAGGATGATGTTTAACTGATCTGCTGGAATGTCTTTTAAGACACCGCCGATTTTATTGACCGAAAAAATGAGTCTTCCGCCGGAGGTCATTTCCTGAAGATCCAGGATTTTTTCACGAATACGCCAGCATTGGTAGAACAGATTTTCAAACCCAAAACCGTCAGCCAAAAGTCCCAGCCACAGCAGGTGGCTGTGCATTCGCCCCAGCTCTGCCCAGATGGTTCGCAAAAATTTTGCGCGATTGGGAATTTCTACACCAAAAATGTGCTCTACTGCTTCACAATATCCCATACCATGCTGGAAGCTGCAGATGCCGCAGGTACGCTCTGCAACATATGTCATCTGGTTAAAGTCCCGTTTATCGACCAGACTTTCCAGACCGCGATGAATAAAACCGATGGAAGGGATTGCCTCCACGACTTTTTCGTCCTCGACCACAAGATCTAAGTGCACCGGCTCCGGAAGCACAGGATGCTGCGGCCCATAGGGAATCACACTTCTTTTTGCCATATTCCTATCTCCTATTTTTTATTATTCTTTTCTGTTTTTGCATCTTCATTCTTTGACTGCGGTCCTAAAGGTGCTGTTTGTTTGATGCGGTACAAACGATTTTCATAATCCATACTGATCATTTGAATTTTGACACCGAATAGTTCCTTCATTTCATTCTCATAAAAAACAGCCTGAGGAATCAGCTCTGTAATACTTGGAATTTCTGTATCCGGATCGATGACGATCCGTAAAGTGATATATTGATAAGTCGTATCATCTGCAAAAGAATAGCTCAGTTCAAATTGTTCTGCAATGTAGGCTGCACAGATCTGAGAAAGCCGGTAACCGTTTTTTTTCATTTCCATGATCTTGGGCAACAGATTGCTGGGATCAATTTCTACCAGTATTTCTTCCGGATGGATTACTTCAGCCATTTGCTTTCACCTCATTTCCTGATTTCTTCTGCTTCTTTTTTTCGTGGTGCTCGTCCAGACGTTTTTGAAACAGATCCACGGCCTGTATGATTCCGTCAATGATCGCCTGTGGTCTTGCCGCACAGCCTGGAACATAGATATCGACAGGAATAGTGGTATCTGCTCCTCCAAGAATATTGTAGCAGTCTTTAAAAACGCCGCCAGTACAGGCACAGACGCCGACAGCTACAACGACCTTTGGCCGGGGCATTTGTTCATAGAGCTGCCGTACGGTAGGCTGATTCTGCGCATTGATTCCACCGGTAATGAGCAGGATATCTGCCTGCATCGGATCTCCGGTATTCATAATGCCAAACCTCTCTGCATCATACACTGGTGTCAGACAGGCAAGTACCTCGATATCACATCCATTACAGCTTGAACCATCATAGTGGAGCAGCCATGGAGATCTTTTTATATTTGCCATGTTCTTCCTCCCTTAGTTAAATAATCATCAAAATGATCAGATTGATCCCTGCTGTGAATAGGGTGACTCCCCATGACACCTTCAGCATGGTATCCCATTTCACACGTGCGCTGGTATTGTCAATCAGGATTTCCAAAAAGTAGGTTGCGAAAACGACCAGGACGGCTGCAATCAGGCTGTAAGGATTGCAATTGATAATGTATAGCCCGACGACTCCTAGTAAGAACACATTTTCATACCATTCTGTCACCTGGAAAATGGCCAGATTCCTGGCGCCCATTTCTGTCGTCAGTCCCTTGACCAGCTCCTGATGCATATGGTGCGAGGTACTCAGGTCAAAAGGAGATTTTCGCATTTTGATGGTCAGAATGAAAATAAATGCAATAAAAAATCCCGGAAGATATAGAATCGCGCTGACATTGGAAGAAGCAATCTGTCCTACATTAAATGTACCTTCTGCCAGATAAAATCCTACACAAGTCAAAAGCACCGCTGGCTCATAAGCCATCATCTGCAAAAGCTCCCGGTTCGCTCCCATGGTAGAATAGGGAGTCGAAGTGACCATTCCAGCAAAATAGAGGAACGTTGCTCCGGTGGACATGACAAAGAAGCACATCAAAATATCTGTTCCAGCAAAAAACATTACACCGGTCAAAATGATCAGAACGGTATAGCTGAGCAGAAAGAAAATCTGATACCGGCTGACAAAGATGACCTGTTTGCTGAATAATTTTATGACATCATAGAACGGCTGTAGCAGAGGCGGACCGACACGGCGCTGCATTTTAGCAGATATTTTTCGGTCGAATCCATCTAATAATCCGCCAATCAAGGGTGCAAATAAAATATAACAAATCACAAGAATGATTTTCGTTGTACTCATACGGCGGCACCTCCTATGATGATGACCAGCATAACGATGAGCACCGAGGCGGTAAAAATCTGGCTCGGTTTCATCAGCTTTCTCTGACCTACAATATTTCTAAAATAATCATTGGACAGCCATAAGACCTTCCGTTCACCGAAGGAATCTACGAAAGAACGGTTGTCTCCATAGTTGACACCATTCATATAAGAGCCTTTCCGGTTGAACGTTACCTTTCGGCTGTAGACATAAGAGACGAATGGCACAGCGAAGACCAGAAGGATAATGAATGACAGCATGATCAAAACATTATTTGGAAGAACATCGGTTACGGAGCCGAACATTTCTTCAATGAGAGGATTGACATAAACCTTCGATAATAATGGGAACAGTATGCAGAGCAGTACCATCAATACAGCATGTACAGACAGAGATAAAAGCTCGGTAGGACGTGTGACCTCCGGGATTTTTTTCTCTGTCAGATGAGTATGGCTGATCAATTTTCCCATCCATTTGGTCCAGTAGAACGATGTTGTGGCACTTCCGAATACGATGAAGATGACGAGAATAATATTTCTTTCGTCGATCGAAGCCCGAAGCGCGGACCATTTGGAAATCAGCATACCAAATGGAGCTAGGAACATTCCTGCGATTCCGATGAACATGAACATAGCAAGTCTTGGCATAATATATAAAAGTCCATGCATATCCTCCACATCACGGGAATGCAGGGAATTTTCCGTAGCGCCGACATCCTGGAACAGAAGAGATTTGGAAATCGCATGGAAAATCATCAAAAAGACACCGGCCCAGATGGTCTCCTGCTGTCCCATACCGGCACAGGCTACCATGAGTCCTAAATTGGAAATCGTGGAAAAGGCAAGAACCTTTTTTCCATCGCTTTGCGCAATTGCCATTAAAGAGGTAGCTAAGAAGGTAAAGCCACCGATAAAAGCAATCATGCTTCCTGTCATTGTCCCATACATTGCCGGAGACAGCCGGAACAGGATATAAATCCCGGCCTTTACCATCGTAGCACTGTGGAGCAGAGCAGAGGATGGGGTTGGTGCGACCATGGCACCGATCAGCCAGGTCGAAAACGGAAGCTGGGCTGCCTTAGTCAATGCAGCGAAAGCAATCAGGGCGATGGCAATCGAAGGAACGCCAAGTGCCGTGGAGTCTCCCGATGGAACCAGAAATTGATTGATCTGGCAGCAGGTGACCAGCTCATGCAGGGAAATGCTGTTTTGGTATACGGCGAACAGGAGGATTCCAACCGCTAACGCACATCCGCCGAACAAGTTCATCCACAGAGCCCGGAAGGAATTGTGGATGGCTTCTTTTTCGCGGGTGTAGCCAATCAGCAGGAAAGAGCATACACTGGTCAACTCCCAGAAGAAATCGATCCAGAGCAGGCTTTCGGATAAGACAAATCCGAACATTGCACCTAAGAAAAGAAAAAGAAGCGCAGTAAAATAATAGCTGCGGTCTTTTAGATCCTTATGATGCTCGTGATAGCCTTTCATATAACCGGTCGCATAGATGACAATCAGTCCGCCAATTACTCCAACGATCAGACACATGAGAATCGTCAGCCGGTCAATGTACACATGACAGGACGAAGCTATCTTGGAACCTGAAAGCTCCAGCCACATCATGCCGGATGTCGGCAGGATAGAAAGAAGACTGATCCAATATTTGTGATATTCAAAGCATAAAATGGTCACGACACACATTAATAAAATCTCTGCGGCAAGGATCACGTGATCTGCAAGAGGTGTTTCTGTGTATAATGTCATGACCTGACACCCGCCTGCGGACCATTGGGCAGTCAGGATTCCCACCGCTGTCATAATTGCGGCTGCCCCGATAAAGGCAGTGATCTTTCGCACATTGTCATTCCTGATCAGATACATGAGACAGGCCATGAACAATGGAAAGAGGATGAGAAACGGTACTACTGGCATAACCATATTAACCTCATTTCTGCGGTGCAGGATGTTTTCCTACAGATTTCTGACTGGTTCCCGGCTGCACCGCCGGCACAGGAACATAATGTACTTTTATTATATAACAAAGCAGGAAAAAAACAAAGAGGAAATTCAGGATTTCTTCATAGATTTCCTATATTTTTTAGGGGGATTTTTTTTAGTTTTTTTCTCGGAATCTGCTGCTTCTTTCTTCCAGTGCGCATAGGCTGAGAACAGGAAAGAAATTCCAAGCAGACTATATAAAAGGGCATAGGTCTTGTTATCCCAGAAAAAGTTGAGACCGGCTGTGACAAACCAGAATATTCCAAGGACTGCGCGAAAGATGATGTGTATCATAGAGGACTCCTTTTTGAACCGTGATATGGCTCAGTTTTTTTATATGGTTTAGATTTATTGTGACATGAACAGGAAGGATTTTCAAGTATTTTTTGCTTACGGGACAGTTGTGTGTGTTTGCACAAGAAATCCTTCATGTTGAGAAAAAATCGTGATTTGACGAAGTTGTTTTTTATGCAAAATCAACCATGAATGGCTGTTGTGCATCAAAAATATTAGGTGATTTTTTAAAAAAAGAATTGCAAATTAGCGTGGCTTGTTATATACTTAAGACAATTGTTTGATGGTTGGAAAGAATCGTCAAATACATACATCTGTGTAAAATTATTTTTATTTAGTGTTTTTTGCACAGTTCCTAAACAAAGATGAATGGAAAAAAACAAAAAAGAAAGGAACCTCACAC
Source organism: uncultured Lachnospiraceae bacterium (assembly GCA_902797785.1). GTDB lineage: Bacteria > Bacillota > Clostridia > Lachnospirales > Lachnospiraceae > RUG14305. The sequence continues at coordinate 2,318 of CADBUD010000010.1, read as the reverse complement.
GATTTCCATTCAGGGAATGCTCATACAAAAGATTGCTTCTGGATATTATACTGAATTCGGCAGAGAGGGTTCGGGCATAATTTTACAGACCAGTTTCGTGAGGATTCCGTAAGAGAGGTCTGGGCTGTTTGATTTAGAAAAATCTCATCAAGCTCGGGGAACGTATTATGAAGTTTAAACGAATTTCCACACAAATGCTGACATGGATCTTGCCCGTTGTTGTCATTGCGATGGTCATTCTGACTATGATTTCGGCATCATCCTGCAAGACCATTGTAAACAATCAGATTCAGCAAACCTTGGATGCCACCTTAGATGCACAGATGGCATACATTGAGGAAGAACTGAATGTCGTAAAGAACACAGCGATTCCAATCGCGGATTCTGTCGGGGCGACTTATAAGTCGACATCGATGGAGGAATACGAAGTAATGCTGTCAAATATCATTCAGGAAAATGATATAGTTCTTGGAAGTGGACTTTGGTTCGAGCCATATGCATATGATGAAAAAGAAGAGTATATGGGACCATACGTTATGAAAGACGGCGGAAAGGTCGTAACGACTTATGATTACAGCAATGCGGAGTATGATTATTTCAGCCAGGAATATTATCAGATTTCTAAATCATCAAAAGAACCGGTCATTACGGATCCGTATTATGATGCGACCTCTGGACTGATTATGTCTACTTGTACGATGCCGATGTTTGACGGAGATAAGTTCCTTGGTTGTGTCACCGTGGATATTGAGTTATCCTCTATTCAGGAAATCATCAGCAATATCTCCATAGGAAAAACCGGTTCTGCCATGCTGACGACAGCAGAAGGTACCTACATGGGAGGAGTATCCGATGAACTGCTTCAGCAGGCAGCGACAATTCAGAATGATTCCAACACATCCCTGGCAAAGGCCGGAGCAAATATTATTGCGAATAAAGAGGGAATAGAAACCTATCAAAATGGAAAAAACACCTATAATCTGTATTTTAAAGCAATTCCATCCACGGGTTGGATCGTTATCATTCAGATGTCACAGTCAGAACTGTTCCAGCCAGTTCGGAATCTGGTTATGAAGCTGATTATTGTTGCCATAATTGCAGCGATTCTGATTGCAATCATCGTATTATATCAGGTACTCTCTATTTCCGGAAATATTAATAATGTGCAGAAATTTGCATCGGCTTTGTCCGATGGAGATTTTACCGTTCAGAGTCTGAAGGTGAATTCCAAGAACGAGCTGGGACGTATGGGAACAGCACTGAATACGATGTATGAGAGCAACCGCGCTGTAATTAAGAGTATTTCTGAGCATGCCGGCAATATGAACTTCTCCAGTGAAGCACTGAATGAGTCGGCGGGGGTACTAACGAACAAATTTACTGAGATTAGGACAGAAATGATGCAGATCAATGATGCGATGACTTCTACCAGTGCAGCAACGGAAGAGGTCAATGCTTCGGTAGAAGAGGTCAATGCTTCTGTTACCATGCTGGCGACAGAGACAAATCAGAGCATGGATATGGCAGATTCGATTCAAAAGCGTGCGTCTGAGGTTGAGGAAAGCAGCCGTGTTTCCAGCAGACAGGCAAAAGAGCTGGCAGCGGAGTTTGAGGTACAGTTAAAATCCAGTATAGAAAATTCAAAAATTGTGGAAAGCATCGGAGAACTGGCAGATTCCATTGCTGGCATTGCAGAACAGATCAACCTTCTTTCTCTTAATGCTTCCATTGAAGCAGCCAGAGCTGGAGAGCAGGGGCGCGGATTCGCAGTTGTGGCAGAGCAGATTGGAAAACTGGCAGGAGAGACATCAGATACGGTTGGAGAAATCCAAAATACGATTTCAGATGTACAGGAAGCCTTCCGTCTGTTGACAGAAGATGCGCATAGTATGCTGGATTTTGTTCAGAATAAAGTGAATTCAGACTACGATGTTTTAGTGGATACAGCAGAGCAATATGGGAAAGATGCAGGATTCTTTGCAGACAGCTCACGCAAGATCTCAGAGATGTCAGAAAACATTCATCATATCATGAATGAGGTGACAATGGCAGTACAGAGCATAGCAGAGTCCTCGGTCGAGACAACAACCGTGAGTGGAGCCGTAAATGAAGCTGTTGAGGAAGTATCGACCAGTGTCAGTGATGTGGCAAGTATGGCACAGCAGTCGCACGATATTGCAAGTGACCTGGAAGAGGTTGTCAGCAAATTTAAATTATAAAATTCAAAAAATGGTTACTATTCACAGTCAATTTGATAAATGAAAGAGATTCGTCGCGCTTGCGCGTAAGAAGCTGTTTTATTTATCAAATTTTCCTGC
>CADBUD010000009.1 GCA_902797785.1 uncultured Lachnospiraceae bacterium | reverse complement strand
TTGACAGCACTGGCATCCTACAGATAAAGCTCCACCGGAGCTTTGTCTGCATACACCGTAGACAGAATAGGTCAGATATAAACTGACGTTTATAAAGGAGAAAGAGAAATGAAAAAACAGGAAAGAGAAGGAGTCTGTCCGCATCATCATGAGACAGAGAATCATCATCACGGAGCCGGACACAGCCACGCTGAGAATGGTCCGGCGCATATTCATTCCCACAGAAATATTATCGGATTTGATGAACATGGAATCCCGACCGTTATTTTAAAATCCTCCCATCAGGAGGAAGAAGGAGAGGATGGGGAGCAGGCATTTATTAAGGACTACATGAATGCCGTTACAGAATATCGAAAAACCTTTCCGTCCAAGCAGGATGTCATAGAGCAGACGCCGGATCCGGCGGTCCGTGAAATGATGCTCCGCATGGAACAGTTGGGAATTGATACAGCGTTTGACCGCTTTGACCAACAGAAGCCACAGTGTAATTTTGGACTGGCGGGAATCTGCTGCAAGATCTGTAATATGGGTCCTTGCAGAATCACAGCAAAAGCGCCAAAGGGAGTCTGTGGTGCGGATGCCGATCTGATCGTAGCCAGGAATCTGCTCCGTTCCGCCGCAGCCGGAGCAGCCCAGCATGGAATGCATGCAAGAGAAGTCATGCTTGCCCTAAAGTGGGCAGCAGAAGGAAAGCTGGATGTTCCGATTCTGGGAGAGCAGAAGATTAGGAGTACAGCAGAAGCCTTTGGAATCAAACAGAAAAACCGTCAGCTAAAAAATGTGGCAAGGGATTTGGCAGACGCTTTATTAGAGGATCTTTCCAGGACTGTCCCAGGCGAATACAAGACCATCTCCGCCTGCGCTGCACCGGAGCGTCAGGAAGTCTGGAAAGAGCTTGATATTCTTCCGATTAGTGCATATCACGAAGTGTTCGAAGCCTATCATAAATCAGGTTGTGCGACAGACGGCGACTGGAGGAGTATTATGCAGCAGTTTTTGCGCTGCGGACTGGCATTTACTTTTTCCGGAGTGGTCGGAGCTTCGATCGCGACAGATTCCCTGTTTGGCGTCGGAGACCGGGTCACATCCAAGGTCAATATCGGTGCTTTGGAAAAAGGCTATGTCAATATCGCCGTTCATGGACACCTTCCTCTTCTGGTCAGTCAGATTGTAGAAGCCGGAAAGCGGGAGGATCTGATTGATCTGGCAAAATCCAAGGGAGCAAAAGGCATTCGCTTCTACGGTATCTGTTGTTCCGGACTATCTGCGATGTATCGTTACAGCGGCGTCATTCCTCTTTCCAATGCCGTATCGGCAGAGCTGGTGTTGGGAACCGGTGCGCTGGATCTCTGGGTGGCAGACGTACAGGATGTCTTCCCATCCATTATGGAGGTAGCAAAATGCTTCCGGACCACGGTGGTAACGACGAGTGAATCCGCAAGACTTCCCGGAGCAGAGCGGTACGAATATGACCACCATCATGCAAATATTGGTGAAACAAAGGAGCTGGCAGAAAAGATCGTGCGCCGCGCGATTGAAAGCTTTGAACAAAGAAAGGGAATCCCGGTCTATATTCCGCCTTATGAAGTGGAGGCAGAGGTCGGTTTTTCTGTGGAATATGTGCATAAACGTTTCGGCAGCATGAAGCCGGTGGCGGAAGCCCTGAAAAATGGAGATATCCTGGGAATTGTCAATATGGTGGGCTGTAATAATCCCAAGGTGCTCTATGAAAAATGTATCGTTGATGTGGCAGATGTCCTGCTGAAACATAATGTATTGATTCTTTCCAACGGATGTGCTTCCTTCCCTCTGATGAAGCTGGGATATTGCGCTGTCTCCGGAAAAGAAAAAGCCGGAGAACGCCTAAGAGCCTTCTTAGAGCCGGATCTTCCGCCGGTATGGCATGTCGGAGAATGTATCGACAATACGAGATCCTCCGGAATCTTTGCCGGAATCGCCGGAGAGCTGGGGCATAAGATGTATGAGCTTCCTTATGCTTTTACCTCACCAGAGTGGGGAAATGAAAAAGGCATTGACGCTGCTTTGGGATTCCGGCTGAATGGAATCAGCTCCTACCACTGTGTCGAAGCACAGATTCATGGTTCCAAAAATGTGATCGAATTTTTAAAACACGGGACCTTAGAAACCCTCGGTTCTACCATGAACGTGGATACAGATCCGGTGGCGCTTGGAGAAAAAATCGTTGCTGATTTGAAAGCCAAACGAAAGGCACTTGGCTGGAATTATACTCGTTAACGGTATAAAAATGATGCGCACGGATTTTGTAAGGAAAATGTCGCTTTCAGCGACCAAAATCCGGCGCGGCTCATGAACAAAACGGCA
>CADBUD010000008.1 GCA_902797785.1 uncultured Lachnospiraceae bacterium | reverse complement strand
TTTTATCCTTTGTTTTTATCCTTTGTTTTTACCCTTTACCTTCTAGCTCTTTGCTTTCTAATCTTTTGTAACTTTAACTTTTCCACTTTTATTTTCACGTAGTTTTTCTTAATTATCAGTTGTACTCTTCAACACCTCCTCATATAACTGAAATCTTTCATCTTTGTTCGAACTATTAAAAACTACCATAATTTTATAGTATCTACAATACCTTTTGCGTGAATGGTATCTTTTCTTCCTGAATGGTAATTTTTATAAATTTTATATAAATATTTATAAAAATTACATAATTTATTTTCTATTTATACTGGAAAATTTCTCTATTTTTATTTTATATTTGCAGTTTAAAAAGATTTAACTTTTATGCCTATATTGTTTTCATTTTCCATTTAAAAAACTTCTGTCTCACTTCCATATATTTTCTTCTGCTTAATGGAAGGTTTTCATTTGTATCTAACGTAATTCCCTCCTTTGTTACCATGTGTATATGTTCAATATTCACCAATTGAGAACGGTTGATCAACAGAAAACCATCTTGTTTCAATTTTTCCGTAAGTTCCACCATTGTTTCTCCACACCGCTCTGACATTCCATTTGAAAAGTGAATTGTCATTTCATGTCCGTAAACATAAAAATATAATATGTCATAAAGGGAAAATTTCTTATATTTTTTAGGTTGAATACAAATTTCAACTTTTTTATATCGATGAAAATATAGAATTGAACTTTCCAACGCTTCATCTATTTCCTCTAAATGCATTTTATCGATATATCGAAATGCATTCACCTTATATCCCTTCCTGCTCATTTCCAGATGTGTCGTTAAAATTAAAAATAAAGATTTATCATGATTTCCACGATAAAGCTCCAGTGCATTGAATCCGTTAATTCCTTTTAGTTCGATATCCATGAAAATAATAGAATATTCTTCCCCACTTTCTAAAAAATCTTCTGCTGACAAAAAACAAAAGATATCTAACGGTATTTCTTTTAGATATTCTCTGACATATTTTTCTACTTTAATCAACCATTTTTCTTCATCATCAACAATTGCTATTTTCATTTTTCCTTCTCACTTTTCATTATTTATACTGCTTAGGAACTATTACAACATAAATTTACATTTTTCCTGTCTTTTTCACTTGGTTATTCCAGATATAGAATTATATTTTCGTCATCGCTGTGAAGATATACTTTTGCTCCTAACTGATAAATCGTATTACCATCAAATTCTTCAGCTTTCAGCAGATATCCGATTTGTTCTCTTCTATGTTCGCATTTAAAACATCAAAACCCATCTCATATTTTACAGGTATCTTCCTTTATTATTCTGTACGCCTCCTGCATGTACATTTTATCACTATGAACAACAGAGCTTTGAAAAACAACAGGAAGATACCTGCTTTTTCTATGAGATGGTCTTCATCTTTTTTTGTCAGTTACTTATTTCTTTTTTCCAAACATACTGATAAACCAGTTGATCCAGTCTATATCACACAGCATACCCTTTCCTTTCCGTGTACACTATCTTTTATTGTTCGAACAAGTACAACCTAACATATTTTTTTTCATCTTACAATGGGTTTTGCGTGAATGGTATAAAATCTGCGTGAATGGTATCTTTTTTGCAAAAAAAATCTCCTGTCATAAAGATTTTTAATGTAACGTGAGAAAAGAAGTACAAATAATCTTCATGTCAGGAGACAAATGTTTCCATAATAATTTCCAAAATAAAAAAATTTTCTTCTATTCTAAACTCTAATGTACCCTGATACTTTTCCACACCCTCTCTAATATTATCCATTCCCAAACCATGCTGATCCTGCTCCGGCTTGCTGGTCTTTATTCCATGTCCTTTTGTCGCCCGCTTTCCTTCAAAAGCATTTTTTTGATAGATAAATAGAACATGATCTTCGTATCCCAGTCTCAGCTCAACATATTTTGTCTTAGCGTGTTCCGATGCCTCATAAGCATTGGATAAAATATTTGCAAAAATCGTGCAAAGGTCATATGCTCGGATTTCACAATCCATAGGCATATTTCCAATAACATGAAAAGGGCAATGTATCTTTTTAAATTGTGTACTGTAATAATTTAAAATAGCATCTACAATTCCATTATGCACAGTAACATAATTTTCCACATATTCTATTTTTCCGATCATGGTATTTAAGTATTCTCTCAATTCATAATTGTCATAACAATCTGTATATTCTTTTATCATATACATATGATGTCTCATATCATGACGAAATCTTCGAATTTCTGTATTTTTTTCCTCCAAATACTGATAATGAAGCTTCTGCATATTTAGATATTCTTCTTTCAATGCTTCATTCTGTTTATGAAGGCTATTAGATGCTGCTAAAGATAAAATAAATCCCATCTGCATGATACTGCTGAAAATCAGAAAGAGATAGATGAGAGAATATTCTTTCATTTCTTCTAAATGATAAACATACAGCATACTAAAGGTAAAAGCATCCACAAAACACAAAATCAGAAAAAAGATAAAATAGAAAATCGGTATCTTTCTTAAATCCAGTTTGTTTTTCATTCCTACCAGATAGAATAAAAGATATAAAAACACAATAGTAATCAGGCTTGAAATAATTTTTTGCCAAGAATCGACATTTATAGCTGCGCTTTTGGTAATAAATTCAAGGAGTGCAAAACTGATGGAATCCATTGAGATGATGACTCCAGAAATCCATGCGATGATATACAGATTTTTCCCATTAATTTCTTCAAATAGAGCAAATGAGAATCCTGCTGCAAATGCAAAATATATAATGGGATAATACCACACAGAGGATGGCATCAGATTTCTAATGATTCCCATGGTGATCACAATACCACCTGCTATTACTCTTTTATCTATTCTATCTGTAATCTTCATATGGAATCCCCATCTACAAATCAATATATATTTGAGAGCTTCCAATATGTACCCTATTATCTGTATCATTTAAGATCATTCATCTTCCATAGCCATGATCATATCTACACGTTCCTGATGTCTTCCTCCTAAAAAGTCATGCTCTAACCATTCCTCTACAATCATTTTTGCCAGTTCCCTTCCTACGACTCTGGCACCAAATGCAATAATCTGAGCATTATTATGTTCTTTTGCCATCTTCGCACTAAATGGATCGCTGCAGACTGCGCATCGGATTCCCTTTACTTTATTCGCTGCTAATGAAATGCCAATTCCTGTTCCACAGATCAAAACTCCGCATTCTGCTTCTTTCGCCATAATTGCCTTAGCAACCTTTTGTCCATAAATCGGATATTCTGATTTTTCTGTTGAATCCGTACCATAGTTAATGACTTCATGGCCTTTTTCTTCCAAAAACTCTGTAATGATTTTCTTTAATTCTACTCCCGTGTGATCATTCCCAATTGCAATTTTCATAATAAGAAATCCTCCTTCTATTTTATTTATATTCATTAATGAAATAGCTTACTATTTTGTTAATCCTCTTCAAATGTAAGCAGTTTGCTCTTGTCTTCTACCCCATCTATCTTTTCTTTTCTTTCTTTTTCTTCATTTTCCTTGCGTATTTCTTCTTTTTCTTTCCGCTCTTGCTCCTCACGTTCCATACGTTCATCCAAAAGCTTTTGCTCTACTGAAAGCTTTTGAAAGCCCTTGATTCCAGTAGCAAGAAACAAGATTGCAAAAATAGAACAAACCACTGCAATGCTAATATTTAATGTCATGTGACTTTTTATTTCTGTATTTGTCAAACTATCAAATACCATATAAATCAAATAAACTGCTGCTGCGATTCGAATGATATAAGTCAAACGATATTTTGAAATTTCCTCTTGTGTCATGATATTGTTCCTCTTTCCTTTTTCAATGTAAATCGGTTTACCATATCCTGCAAATGGTTTGCCTGTTCATTCAGCTGCTCACTTGCAGCTGCACTTTCTTCTGAAATTGCAGCTGTATTTTCTGTATTATTCGAAATCTTAATTAAAAGATCTCTAAATTCATTGATCAGAACTGCAATTTGCTCGACTGATTCAACGGTATCTGAAACGGTATCTGAACCATTTTCTACGGAATTAATTACATTTAAAATCAGTTTTTTAGTATCATTGGTCGCTTCCCTGCTCTTAGATGCCAATTCTCTGATTTCTTCTACAACAACGGAAAATCCTTTTCCTGCTGCGCCAGCCCGCGCTGCCTCTACAGACGCATTAATGGAAAGCATTTTCGTCTGAGAAGAAATTCCGGCAATCGTTTTTACTATTTTTTGAATCTGCTCGGAGGAATTGGTAATTCGTTCCATTGCCCTTGTCAGCTTTTCCATTTTTATAGGATTTTCATCCATTTTTTCATTATCGTAGTTTTCACTTTTGATTCGAACGATTCCGGTTAAATTTTCTATGATTTTGTTGATGGAGCTGTAAGATTTTTGCACCATCATCATCTGTTCTGAGGAACCATCGGATAAAAAGAGAGAACTCTGAGATACCTGCTCGGAACCCTTTGTTACTTCATATGCTGCATTGGATAATTGGGTCAGCATATCATTAAATTCGTATGCAATATGTTCAACTGCCTCTTCGATCTGACGAAACTCTCCCGGATAGACGTTCTTGGTCGTCACATCCAGATTTCCTTCAGCCAGACTGCCCAAAGCTTCTTTTATATCACTGATCATAGTGGACATTCCCTGTACCAGTTGATCCAATGCCGTCGTTAATTCATTCGTTTCCAAAAAACGCTCATCAATATCTACTGCCGTGCTCAAATCGCCTGTTTTCAGTCTGATGACCCTCTCAACACATTTTGTGATTGATTTCATAACATTGTCCAGGCTTTTATAAAGAAAAATACTGGACACAATCAAAATCATTAGAATTACAACCAGACGAATCAGAAAAATCTGGATATTCCAACCACAGTTTTCTCCAAAATCCTCTTCCACAATTATCGTCCAATGATTGATTTCCAATGGAGAATAAAAGACATATTTTCTTCCTTCTTCTCCTTTATAGCTTTCATATCCGTTTTCTCCATCGACCGCCATTTTCTGATATTCTTTATAAATCACTTTGATTTGTTCGTCATTATCTTCTATTTCCAAATTATTCTGATTTATATTTTCTTTTTTAAAAACAATATTTCCCTGTTCGTCCAAAAGATAGATTTTTCCCAGTTTTCCACAATCTACTTTATCTAATATATTTTCGATTATCTTCGTGGAAAACACACAATAAATATAGCTTTCTGTATCTTCTGTCAAGTCAAGCTGTTTTTGGAGCATAATTTGTTTATTTCCGCCGGAATTTGTATTTTGCAAAGTAAATGCATATCTTCCTTTGCTCTTTGTTTTACTCTCCGTGTCAGAATTTTTTGTATCCTCAATATTTAATTCTGTCCATCCCAAGCTCTCACAAATATTAGACAACAGTACAGAATTATCTTTCAGCTCTTCTTTTGTGTAATTTTCTGCCAGACTACTGAGCATTTTTTCACTTTCTGAAATAATATCTTTAAAATTTTCCCTAATAAGAAAAGAGGTATTTTTCATTGACCGTTCCATTTGATTTTTCGAATTTGTATAATAATATCCAATCTCCATAACCAAAATGAATGCTACAATTAGCAATAATACGGGTACCGTCCGGATGATCATGCTATTTTTTATTGATATTTTTTTCTTTGTTGGTTTTTGTGACATATTTCACTCCTCCGGTTCTTCTTCCATTATGATTCAATATGAATCGCCCGATAAATATCCCTCTTGGATACTCCTCTGTCCTTTGCTGCTTTTTTCATCGCTTCTTTTTCTTCCAAGCCCTGGGATAGATAGTACTCCACATGCTCCTGTATCGACATCGTCTGCCATTCTTTTTGTTTTTCTATTTTTGCCTGTTGAAAACTGATTCCTTCGATTACAATCACACATTCTCCTCGTGGCGGTTCTTTTTGATATTGCTCTATTGCCTGAAAAAAAGAGGTCTGATTCACGGTCTCATGTTTTTTTGTCAATTCACGACAAATGGTGATGTTTCGTTCCCCCAATACTTCATAAAGCTCATTTAATGTTTTTATCAATCTATGTGGTGCTTCATATAATACCATGGTTCTATTTTCTGTTTTTAGATTTTCTAATACCTGTGTTTTTTCTTTTTTGTCTGATGGAAGAAATCCCTCAAATACGAATCTTCGTGTAGATAATCCGGATACAATCAAAGCATTGATTCCGGCACAGGCTCCCGGAATCGGACATACCGTAATTCCATCTCTAATACACATTTTTACCAATTCTTCTCCCGGATCTGAAATTCCCGGTGTTCCTGCATCCGTAATCAATGCAATATTTTTTCCTGAAATTAATTCTTTTATTAAATATTCTCCTTTGTCAAATTTGTTATATTCATGATAACTTGTCATAGGAGTTTTGATTTCAAAATAGTTCAATAGCTTTCTACTGTTTCTGGTATCCTCTGCTGCAATCAGATCAACTTCTTTCAAAATCCGTATCGCCCGAGCTGTCATGTCCTCCAAATTTCCAATGGGCGTAGCTGTTAAGTACAAGATTCCAGACATATCAAAATGATTCCTTTCTCATTCTTTCTAATATCCATATATTTTGTAAAATTCGTCTGTATATTTTCCCTTATCCTGATACACAATCAACGGTTTTTCTATCGTTACTCTTGATGCTCCTCCCAGAATAGCTTCAATCAAGACCATATTCGGTTCCCTGTCGACATAAGGATAGACAAATTGTACTCTCTTCGGTTCCAACTGGTATTTTGTCAATGTTCCAAAGATTTCCACAAGACGAAACGGACGGTGTACCATAAAAAAGCGGCCTTTAGGGATCAAAAGGGCGGCAGCCTCTCTGACAACATCCTCTAGGGTACACAAAATCTCATGTCTGGCAATATTCATTGCTTCATTGTCATTTGTCAATCCATGGTTGTCTTTCATATAAGGAGGATTAGAAATGACTACCTGTGCAGACGATTTTTTTAAGATAGTGGAAGCTTGTCTGATATCCCCTTCTACGATCTCTATTTTATCTTCCAGATGATTATAGAGGACACTTCTTCTTGCCATTTCTACACTTTCTTTTTGAATTTCCAGTCCAATATAATGTCCCCCCCGATTCCTTGCTTCTAAAAGAATCGGAATGATGCCTGTCCCGGTTCCTAAGTCTACAACGGTCTCTCCTTTTTTTACTCTTGCAAACTCCGAAAGCAGTACGGCATCCATTCCAAAACAAAATCTCTTCGGATCCTGGATAATCTGATAACCTTTTCGATTCAAATCATCCAATCTCTCATTTTTTTGTATCCTGACTTCCATTGGACTTTGGTTTTCTTTCAATTCTGTCTTTTCTCTCATACTTCTCTTTTTTTCCAAATTTTTCTTTTCGCTCAAACCGTTCTCGCTTTTCGTATCTTTTTTTGTCAAAATTACCTTTTTTGTCAATTTTGTCCCTTTTTTCAAAATAATCGTTTTTATCGAAGTTTTCTCTTTTTTCAAATTTTTCTTTTCGCTCAAAGCTCTCTCGTTTATCAAATCTTTCTTTTTTGTCAAAACGATCTCGTTTGTCAAATTTCTCTTTTCGCTCAAAATGCTCTTTTTTATTTCTTCGGTCAAATCGTTCTTTTTTATTGTTTTCCCTGTTTTCTGTTCTTGGTTCTGACTTTCCTTCCGGCACTTCTCCCTTTGTTTTTATTTCTTGTTCTCTGATTTCTTCTTTAAAATGACCTTTTTCCCTATTTGATCTATCTTTTTGATAAAATTTGTCTTTTTTATAATTTTTCTCTTTTTTTCTTTCCTCTTCTTTTTGCTCTCTTTCATCCTGAAGCTCCAACGCTTCCAATTCTTTTAATTCTTCAGACTCTTCAGTCTCAATATTTTCCGCCGTATCTTGTTCTCCACATCGTCTTCTGCATTTGAATTTTAATTCATCCACAGGATATTCCCGAAGCTCTTTCTCGTCTCCATTCACAATCAATATTTTTACTCTTTGTCTCAGGACATTGGTATTGGTTACTTCTCCCTTTATTCCATCCATCGTCTCTACGGTATCTCCAACACGCGGCATTTTACAATTTAAATATTCATAGGTGTCCTGCTCATTTTTTAAGCAGCACATTAGCCTTCCGCAGGTTCCGGAAATTTTTGTCGGATTTAATGACAGATCCTGTTCTTTGGCCATTTTTATGGATACCGGAACAAAATCGGTAAGATAACAGTGACAGCATAGAGGTCTGCCACATATTCCGATGCCTCCCAAAATTTTGGTTTCATCCCGGACTCCGATCTGTCTTAGTTCGATTCTTGTTTTAAATACAGCTGCCAAATCCTTTACCAGTTCACGGAAATCAATTCTTCCATCCGCTGTAAAGTAAAATAGTACTTTATTGTTATCAAAGGTATATTCTGTATCGATCAGCTTCATTTCCAGATCGTGCTTTCGGATTTTTTGCTGACAGATTTTAAAGGCTTCTCTTTCTTTGATTCGATTCTTCTCGTTGATCTCATCATCTTCCGGTGTTGCCATCCGCAAGACCGGCTTTAAAGGCTGTATCACTTCATCATCTGTTACATTTTTTGGCTCTAATACAACTGTTCCGTATTCGATGCCTCTCGCAGTTTCTACAATAACATGATCTCCCTTTGAAATATCATAGTGTTTTGGATTAAAGTAATAAATTTTTCCTGCTTTGCGAAATCTGACACCGATGATTTTTATCATTTTCCGTTCTCCTTTATTGTCATTAATAATAATTCGATAATAAGATCAAAATTTACATTTGCTTTGATCCGTTCCTTTGCCTTTTCTATCGCCTGAATAATGATTTCTATTCCTCGATAAGAACTTTTGTTCGCCTGTTTGATGATGCTGTTAATTTCATCCTTGAAAATTAGATTGTTAACATCGTTGGTCGCCTTAAACATAAGAACGTCGCGGTACCACACCATCATGATATCCAGATAATCATTTACATTTAATTTAAAATCTACGATTTGCTTGATCGTATCAACAACTTCATAAACCTCCAGCTGTGGAATATTCTTTACCAGATGTAGCGTTTCATTTTTTATGTGTTCAAAATTTTCTGCCGTTGCCAGCATAATTGCTTTTCCTACATTTCCCTGAGCAAAGGCAACACAGACTTCTGCCCGATAATCCGGAATGTGATAATTTTCCATCAGATATGTTTTGATGACTTCATTAGACACCGGCTTCATATTCAGGGTAACACATCTGGAGATGATGGTCGGAAGCAGGCTCTCTTCATTCTCTGTCAACAGAAGTAAAATAGCATACTCCGGTGGCTCTTCTATCGTTTTTAATAGTGCATTTTGTGCCTGCGGCGTCATTTTATCCGCTTCACTGATAATGTAAATCTTATTGGGTCCCTGAAATGGCTTTAAGGAAATATCATTTACCACCTGGGTCCGAATATCATCTACACCAATGGAATTTGGCTTTTCATGTGTTACCCATATGATGTCCGGATGGTTTCCATTCATGATCTGATGACAGGATTTGCATACTCCACACGGCTCTTCCCCCCGATCCTCACACTGTAAGGTCGCAGCAAAATTCTTGGCTATCGTCTTTTTTCCTGATTTCTCTTCTCCATTAAAAATATATGCATGAGATACTTTTCCCAATCGGATTGCATTTTTTAAATGCTCCAATATCTGCTCCATTCCTACGATTGTTTCAAATTTTTCCATAGCTTCCACCTTCTTTTTTGTCGTAACATTTTACTGTTCTATACTTTTACTCATTTGCTGTACTGAATTTGCTATGTGAAGCATTGATTTTATGTAATAATATCCAACAGCAATCCTCTGATTTCTCCTACCTTTTCTAATATTTCCAAATGATCCTTTTCATCTTTCATTAATTCTCCTGCCAGTTGATCCAGATTTTCATCGACCAGCTTGATAATGCCATACACTCTGTGCCTCCCTCGACGATCTAAAAAATTTTCTCTGGAAAACTTATGGGAACGATTAACAATCTCATTCATAAAATTTTTGATCAGCTCCCGATACCGCCGCATATCCCTCACATCCATATGCTTTGCAATCCGGTCTCCCAGCGCTGTGATATCATTCATCAAAAGTGTTAGTCTTTGTTGAAGATCCTGCTCTTCAATATTACTCATTAAAGTAAACTTGAACGTATCGTCTTTTTCCTGAAGCCGACTTGTCTGTTCTAAAGAACTGGTCTTTAATAACTCACTTACCCTGATATCCATAATATCACCGCCCTTTCTCATCTCTATTATATCAATTTTATTCTGTTGTTTCCATATATTTTAAAATTTTATCTACCGTTTCCTGCAAAATATTATTTTCAAAGCTTTGTTCTATCCCTGCTTCTCTCAGTTTTTCTTTAGAAAAATCCTTTTCATCCTCCAAAAATCTACGACATACTTCTAAATAGCCCGGCTTCTGCTGCCTGCTTTCTCTTTCAATACTCCGTAAGAGCCTTTCTTTGTCCTTCACCTTGATATAGATTGGTATTACCTTATCTTCCGAAAAATAGTGTTTCAATCCCAAAAAAGATTCAATCGTTCCAATCATAAGATATTTTTTTTCTTTCTTTTGAAACTGACCATCATCTACTGTCATATAATACCATGGTCCGTATACAGTCTGATAGCACCTGGATTCGATAATTTTATTCTGTTTTTTTAAAGAAAGGTATTCTTCTTCTGATATAAAGAAGTATTCCCGCCCATTTTGTTCTCCTTTTCGGATGGGTCGAGTCGTATACGGCACTATAGTCTGAAATTTTTGACTTTCCAGAAGCTTTTGGTAAATGGTGTCTTTTCCTGTGCTGCTTTTTCCTATTAATATAAATATTTTTTTCACTTTTCCTATCCACACTCTTTCTTAATTGCAGAATTCCCAAATTCATTGTATAATAGTATCGCATGAATTACAAACTTTATTTTAAAATATTTTATAAAAGGAGGCAAATGACCATGGCATTTAAAATTGGTGATTTCGAAGAAGACGAACGTGAAGGAACAGTAGATATAAAAAATCCTTATTTTATGAAACTATTAGATAAAGATCCTGAATTAAAAGCTCTTTGGAATGATATGAGTGGATCAAACCCTTCCACTTCTCAATCAGCCCCAAAAAAAGATCCTGATTCCAAATAAAAAAGACCGTATAACCGCTCAGCCCTACAGTTTTTCTGTTATGTAAGACCATCAAAAAAATCACTTGATAGCTGTAAGAACTGATTTTATATCGTTCGTAAGCATAACTACCAAGTGATTTTTTAGGTCTCATCTATCATCCCTTTATTCTGGTTTTACTGATTTGCCAGATTAATACGAACCAGTGATTTCCGAAGCGCCAGCTCTGCACGTGCCATGTCTATCTGATCAGATTTTTCCTCTATCCTGCTTTCCGCACGATTCCGGGCTTCTTCTGCTCTTGCTAAATCAATCTCCTGCGGCCATTCTGCGATTTCGGCCAACATGGTGACTTTATCCTGCAGAATCTCCACAAATCCTGCATGAACTGCTGCTTTCCGCATACCGCCCTCTTCTGTAATCCGGACGATTCCCGGTGCCAATACACTGGTCAGTGGAATATGGTTCTTATAGATACCCATTCGACCTTCTACGGTATTCATTTCCAAAAAAACTGCTTTTCCAGTATAGAACACGCGGTCAGGACAAATGATTTCTACTTCAAATGATTTGTTCTCCTCTGCCATTTACAGCCTCCATCTTATCCTAACGATTATTTTGCACGAGCTAGTACATCATCAATATTTCCAGCATTTAAGAAACATCCTTCCGGAATATCGTCATGAAGTCCATCCAAAATCTCTTTGAATCCCTGAATGGTCTCGCTCAAAGGTACATATTTTCCTTCCATACCTGTAAACTGTACAGCTACATTAAACGGCTGTGACAGGAATCTTTGAATCTTACGGGCACGGTTTACAATGAGTTTTTCTTCCTCTGATAACTCATCCATACCCAAAATTGCGATAATATCCTGCAGCTCTTTATATCTCTGAAGAACCTCCTGTACACGACGCGCTGTCTGGAAGTGATCCTCTCCCACAATACGCGGATTCAGAATACGTGAGGTAGAATCCAGCGGATCTACCGCAGGATAGATACCCAACTCGGATATGGAACGGGACAATGTCGTCGTCGCATCCAGATGTGCAAATGTCGTTGCCGGTGCCGGGTCAGTCAAGTCATCGGCTGGCACATAAACAGCCTGAACGGAGGTAATGGAACCATTTTTTGTTGATGTAATACGCTCCTGTAAAGCTCCCATCTCGGTCTGAAGTGTCGGCTGATAACCTACCGCAGACGGCACACGTCCAAGCAGGGCGGATACCTCTGATCCTGCCTGTGTAAAACGGAAAATATTGTCGATGAATAAAAGGACATCTTTTCCACCCTCATCACGGAAATATTCTGCCATGGTCAGACCAGTCAGTCCTACTCGCATTCTCGCCCCAGGCGGCTCATTCATCTGACCAAATACCATCGTTGTCTTATCAATAACTCCTGACTCGATCATTTCATAATACAAGTCATTTCCTTCACGTGTCCGCTCTCCTACTCCAGTAAATACCGAATATCCGGAATGCTCTGTCGCAATATTATGAATCAACTCCTGAATCAATACGGTTTTTCCTACTCCGGCACCTCCAAACAGACCGATTTTTCCACCCTTCTGATATGGGCAGAGCAAATCAACGACCTTAATTCCAGTCTCTAAAATTTCTGCTTCAGTAGACTGTTCTTCAAAGGTAGGTGCTTTTCTATGGATTGGTAAATATTTTACTTTCTTTGGCGGTTCTTTTTCATCGATTGGCTCGCCTAATACATTGAACATTCTGCCCAGTGTATTTTCTCCTACCGGAACTGTAATCGGAGCACCGGTAGCCACTGCCTCCATTCCACGAACCAGACCGTCGGTCGGTCCCATGGCAATACAGCGGACTGTATCATCTCCCAGATGCTGTGAAACCTCCACGGTCAGCTTTTTATCATCTTTCATCGTGATATGAATCGCATCATTAATTTCAGGAAGATATCCTTCACTGAATTTAATATCCAGGACAGCTCCGATGATCTGGGTAATTTTACCGTTCTTATTATCTGCCATTCCCTTTTTCTCACTCCTTTTCTACTCGATCATCTTATTATAGGAAACGAATTTATTCGTTTTCCATTGTGCCAAACGCAAGGCGCTGAAAGCGCCTTTCCTATCACGTTTGTGTGCATTAATATATTATAGTAAATGCATTTATTTAATGTGTTTACTATATATGCTCATTAACGAAATGATCTGCCATTTTGTTAATGAGCAGAAAACTTTCTTATGAAATTGCCTCTGCACCAGCTATGATTTCTGTCAGTTCCTGTGTAATTGAGCCTTGACGTGCTCTGTTATATTTCAAAGACAAATCATCAATCATTGCCTCTGCATTACTGGTAGCTGAATCCATTGCCTGCATTCTGGCACCATTTTCACTTGCTACCGACTCGACCATTGCACCAAAAAACAGACTCGTGATATATTTTGGAATAATCATATCCAATGCTTCCTGTTCATTTGGCTCATAGTTCATCGGTACACTTTTTTCCGAAGAATCCTTCTTCTTTGGCTCAATTTCCACTGGCAAAAGTTTAATCAGCTTTGCTTCCTGACTTACAGTATTTTTAAAAGAAGTATATGCCAGATAAATTTCTCCTATTTCTCCTGCTGCGAATGACTGAATAATCGTATCACAGATGGTCTTTGCATCAGAATACTGGGGACTATTGATTACATCTGAATAATCCTCTTTCACATAATATCCTTTTCCTGAAAGAAAATCTCTTCCTTTTGTTCCAACAGCATAAATGATGACATCCTCTTTTGAAAATCCACTGTTCATAATTAGTTTGGAAATATTGGAATTGTATCCGCCAGCTAATCCTCTGTTGGAAGTAATGGTAACAATCGCCTTTTTCTTAGAATCTCCACCTGTCAGATACGGATGTGTGATATTCTCTGATTTTCCTAGCATCGAACTGACTGTTTCATACATATGATTAAAATATGGCTTTGACTCTTCTGCTCTGGTTCTGGCTTTTTGAAGCTTTACTGTGGAAACGAGCTTCATGGCTTTCGTGATCTGCTGGGTACTTTGGATACTGGTCTTTCTACGTTTTATGTCCCTCATTGTGGCCATAGCTTCATCACCTCACCCATTAATCATTTTTGCTTTCCTTTGAAAATATTTCCACATATTCTTCAATGGCATTTACCAGTTCCTTTTCGATTTCAGGCTGAAGTTCTTTTGTTTCGACAATTTTTTCTGGAATCTCTGAATATTTCGTATCAATATGTTCAAACAGACCTTTTTCAAAGTCCAGAATCTTATCTACTGGAATCTCCAACAGATATCCCTTCGTCGCTGCATAAATAATGATAACCTGATATTCTACCGGCATCGGCTCATACTGCGGCTGTTTTAAGACCTCACGGATTCGTTCTCCTTGTGCAAGACTCTTTCTCGTCGCCTCATCTAATTCAGAACCGAACTGTGAGAATGCTGCCAACTCACGATATTGTGCCAGCTCGACACGAATCGGAGCTGCAATCTTTTTAATTGCCTTGATCTGTGCCGCACCACCTACACGAGATACGGAAAGACCAGCATTGATAGCCGGGCGGAAGCCAGAATTGAACATTTCTGTCTCCAGATAGATCTGTCCATCTGTAATGGAAATAACATTTGTCGGAATGTAGGCAGAAACGTCACCTGCCTGTGTTTCAATAATCGGAAGTGCCGTCAGGGAACCTCCTCCTAATTTATCGGAAAGACGCGCTGCTCTCTCTAATAATCTGGAATGCAGATAGAAAACATCTCCAGGGTATGCCTCACGTCCTGGCGGACGACGAAGCAGCAAGGAAAGTGTACGGTATGCTGTCGCATGCTTGGATAAATCATCATAGATTACCAGTACATCCTCTCCATTCTCCATCCATTCCTCTCCCATAGCACATCCTGCATATGGTGCAATATACTGCAGTGGTGCCAGTTCACTCGCGGTAGAAGCCACGATTGTTGTATAAGCCATAGCACCAAATTCTTCTAATGTTTTTACGATGGACGCAACCGTAGAAGCCTTTTGTCCAATCGCCACATAAATACATTTTACATTTTGACCTTTTTGATTAATGATGGTATCTACCGCAATCGCTGTCTTTCCTGTCTGACGGTCTCCAATGATCAGCTCTCGCTGCCCACGACCAATAGGAATCATGGAGTCAATTGCTTTAATTCCTGTCTGAAGCGGCGTATCTACTGATTTTCTTGAAATTACCCCCGATGCCACACGCTCAATCTGGCGATATTTATCTGTCTGTATCGGACCTTTTCCATCAATCGGCTGGCCCAGTGCATTTACTACACGTCCCGTCAACGCATCACCTACCGGAACCTCTACCACACGTCCTGTCGTTTTTACGGTATCACCTTCATTGATATTTTTATGATCACCTAAAAGTACCGCACCAACGTTGTCTTCCTCAAGGTTTAACACCATTCCGTAAACCTCTCCAGGAAATTCCAGAAGTTCTCCCTGCATTGCATTGTCAAGGCCGTGAATACGTGCAATTCCATCTGCAACCTGAATGACCGTACCTACATCGGATACTTCAAGCTGCGCGGAATATCTTTTGATCTGCTCTTTTATCACTGAACTTATTTCTTCTGGTTTTAAATTCATGAAGCGTATTCCACCTACTTTCTACTACGATTTCTGTTTTTATCTTTCCTTATCTCAGCTATTTCACTCAAAGATAGCAAGAAGGATGATTCCCACAAGAGAACCCATCATCAGAATTCCGCACAAAATCCGAAGCGCTATCGGAACTTTTTTATTTACCATTCCTTCCGCAGCACTCTCAAATATAAATTCACCAATAAATTCTGAGAAAAGTCCTATTAAAAATTCCATAGGGCATCCCTCCTCATTTTCCTTCCCCTTCTGGTCGACATGGAACTTTAAATTTCAATGTTTTAAACATTTTTTAGCTGAATTCGGGAAAGGTCTTTCTTCATTTCATATAATTTTGTCTGAATACTGCTGTCAACGACTCTGTCTCCAATGCGAATAATCATTCCTCCGATCAATGCCGGTTCCACGGAATATTCAATTTCCATCTTTTCATATCGAGTCGTTTCCAGTAATCTGTTTTTGACATTTTCTTTTTGACTATCATTTAATTCTACTGCTGTCTGAATAAATGCTCTTCCAATATTTTTATACTCCCTGACTTTCTCAAAAAAATAGTCAAAGATTGCATCGATTTCCCCGAATCTCCCTTTTTCAACAATAATCAAAAGGAATCCCACTGTATCATCAGAAACCTTGCCTGTAAAAATATTTTTGATTACTTCTTTTTTCTCTTCTTTATTCACTTTTGGGTGATTCATAAGTGTCTGAAGCTCTTTATTTTCGTTAAAAACATCATTGGCAAAAAGAATTTCATCCTGAAAAACATCTATTTTTTCTTCTTCTAAAGCTAATTCAAATAAAGCATCTCCGTAAGTTTTAGATACTAACTTAGCCATGTTTCATCACCCATTTCTTTTAGTGTTTCTTCAATCAGACCATCCTGAACTGTCGTATCAATTGACGCAGATACCACTTTTCCAGCCATAATCGAAGCAATCGAAATAATTTCTTTTTTCACATCATCTGCTGCATGCTTCTTTTCAAGCTCAGCCTCTTCTTTTGCACGGCTGATAATTCGTGCAGCTTCTTCTTTTGCTTCTTCTACGATTTTTGCTTCTTTTTTCAGAGCTTTTTTTCTGGCATCACTTAAAATTGTCTCTGCTTCTTTATCAATGTTTTTGATTCGCTCCTCATATTCTGCTTTCATCTTTGCAGCTTCTTCCTTGTCTTTTGCTGCTGTATCAATATCATTTTTGATTTTTTCCTGACGATTCTTTAACAGATTTCTCGCCGGATTAAATAACAGATACGATAAGAGAATATAAAGCACAAATATGGAAATGACAAGCAAAACAGAATCCGCTAACAGCTGCAGGTCAAGATCAAATAAACGCTCATACGCTAATACATTTGTCTGCACTAATGCTCCCAACTCTTTGCCTCCTTTTCCCTGATCATAAATTTAAGTTTAAGGTTTAAAAGGCTATTAAACTAATGGTTTTACGAACAGGAGCAGCATAGCTACCAGCAAACCATAAAGACCTGTCGTCTCGGCAACAGCCTGTCCCAAAAGCATCGTAGAAGTAACATCTGATTTTGCGCCCGGATTTCTTCCTACTGCTGCAGCTGCATGTCCTGCTGCAATACCCTGACCTACACCAGGTCCAATACCTGCAATAACTGCAAGACCTGCTCCAATTGCTGAACATCCTAAAATAAAGTTTTCATTGAATTCCATTTTTTTTCCTCCTAAGACTTATTTTTAGAAATTTTTGAAATATTTTTTCTCTCTTTATAAGAATTTATCTTATTACATCCCGTATTTCATAACATATTTTCTGACGTATATCATTTCCTATGGTTTTATCAAGATTTGTTCTGCTTATTCTACCGTCATTGCATCGCTTACATATGTCATGGTAAGCATACAGAATACATAGGTCTGAATAGCACCTGAGAACAAATCAAAATAAACATGTAATACTGCCGGCCATCCTATTGCAATATGTGAAAGTAAACCATAAATCAGTGCCATCATGATCGTACCTGACAACACATTTGCAAACAGACGGAGTGATAAAGAAATCGGCACTGCAACATCTCCGATAATATTAATTGGTGCCCAAATTGGCCATGGATCCATGAGCCCTTTAATAAATCCACTGACCTTCTGATATTTTAACTTATTAAAGAAAATCAAACAGAACGTAATAACTCCCAGTGGAAAAGTCACACCATAATCCGCTGTCGGCGGACGAAGTCCAAACAGACCGGAGATATTGCTAATCAAAATAAAGATAAACAAGGTCGAAATATAATTGAGAAATTTTGGAGCATTTTTTCCCATAACTCCCTCTATCATCTTATCCAGCATTTCCACAATCAGCTCTACTACATTTTGGAAACCACTTGGAACCTCCTCGGCACGTTTGATTGCTCTATTCGCAAAAATTGCAAATATGATCAATGCCAACATAACAATCAATACACAAACATGCGTTGTTGTGATCCAAACTTCCTGTCCAAACAGCTCATAAGAGAAAATCCCTTTGATCATAAATCCCAGATCCTGACTCGAAGATGCCTCCTCTGCTGCCGCTTCACTTGCAGCGAGTACCTTTAATGGCACCATGCCTGCAAAACCTGCTATTGCACTACCCACACTTTCACCTCCTCTTGACTCTGCATAAAATTTTATGTGTAAATGGCTGTAAATAAGCCGCCAGCTTCAGCCCGA
>CADBUD010000007.1 GCA_902797785.1 uncultured Lachnospiraceae bacterium | reverse complement strand
ATTAGATAATATTACTGATTCCGTCACAAATCTTTCTTGCTACAACAGGATTGTTCATGGTGTAGAGATGCAGACCATCCACTTCATTTGCCAGCAGATCGATAATCTGGCTCAACGCATAGGACATTCCCGCATCAAATAAAGCGGTCTTATTATCTCCGAACCGATGAATGATCTTTTGGAAACGCTCTGGCAGGGATGCCCCGCAAAGCGTCACCATTCTCTGAATCTGAGCCCCATTGATGACCGGCATGATTCCCGGCGTTACCGGCACCTCGATTCCCGCGATCCGGCAATCCTCCACAAATCGGTAAAAGAAATCATTATCAAAAAACAGTTGGGACAACAACACCTCTGCACCGGCATCTACCTTGGTCTTTAAATGACGAATCTCATCCACCCTCCCCTCTGAATCCGGATGACATTCCGGATAACAAGCTCCGGAAATACAAAAATCATGCTTCTCTTTGACATAGGTGATCAGATCCGATGCGTGTAAAAAATCATGCTTTTCCGAAACCTTCGGATTTTTATCTCCACGAAGCGCCAGAATATTCTCAATTCCCTCAGCCTCCAATACCCTCGTAAACTCATCGATTTCCTTTTTGTCATAGCAAAGACAGGTCAGGTGAACCACCGGCTCTACATGGTACTGCTCTTTGATCTTCTTTGCCAATGCAATCGTCTTATTATTGTTCGAACTGCCGCCGGCTCCAAAAGTCACGCTGATAAAATCCGGCTTCAGCTCACATAAAATGTCTAGTGTCGCATCGATATTTTTCAGCTCGTCATCCTTTTTCGGGGGGAAAATTTCAAATGACAACACGCTTTTTTTCTTTTTTTCATAAATTTCTGTAATCTTCATCGGTTTCTTCCTTCCTGCTTTTCCTTCTTATTTCTATTTCTTATTTCTATTTCTTATTTCTATTTTTTTTCTATTTCTTTTTTTCTATTTCTATAGTTATTCCCATCTTGCTTTTTCAAAACGACCGTGTTTCCATACCTTTTTCCTCTTCCTATATACCGCAGCAGCTGCAGCCTGGGGGTGCATCCGAGCCTTTCATCTATCCAAGTGCCACATCGAGCGCCATCATCAGGGTAAACCCGATGGAAAACGTCAACGTACCAATATTGGAATGAATCCCCTCCGACATTTCCGGCAAAAGCTCCTCTACGACCACATAGATCATCGCTCCCGCAGCAAAGCTCAAAAGATACGGCAGCATCGGAATAATCAGACCGGAAAGCCAGATTGTCAACACCGCTGCCATCGGCTCCACTGCTCCTGAAAGCACTCCATACCAGAATGCGGTCGATTTTTTCATTCCTTCCGCACATAACGGCATGGATACGATTGCTCCCTCCGGAAAATTTTGAATCGCAATTCCCAAAGACAGAGCCAGAGCTCCCATCAATGTAATTTTTTCCTCCCCGGAGATCCATCCAGCATATACGACGCCAACAGCCATCCCTTCCGGAATATTATGCAGCGCTACTGCCAGCACCATCATTGTCGTTTTTCCCAGTTTGCTTTTGGGACCCTCTTTTACATTGCCATGCATATGTAAGTGAGGCGTCACATTGTCCAAAAGCAGTAAGAACAAAATACCAAGCCAAAATCCGATCACGGCCGGCAAAAACGCCAGCCGCCCCATCTCCTCTGACTGGTCCATTGCAGGAATCAGCAAGCTCCAGATGGAGGCCGCCACCATAACTCCGGCCGCGAATCCTTCCAGTACCCTCTGCAGCATCAACGGCATTTCTTTTTTCATAAAAAAGACACAGGCGGCACCGAGAGATGTTCCCACAAAGGGAATCATTAATCCTTCTACTACATCTGCATTCATTTTCTTTCTCCTCATGCTTCATATTTTCTATATCCATTTCTTGCGGACATAGGGAAACTTACTGTTTCACACCTCAAAATATCCTTGGTATAGATTATGCAGTTTCTTTGGTTAGTTTTAACTAACTCTTTAAGGATTATAACACAACTTTCCGTAATATGCAAGAAGCATATTCTTTGTTATGATGTCTCCTCTGTCGGATTTACAAGACGTTTTTCAAAATTTCCTGCCGGAAGCGGCCGGTCAAAATAAAATCCCTGTGCCAAAAAGCAATTATTCTTTTTCAGCAGCTGAACCTGTTCTAAGGTCTCCACTCCCTCAACAATACACTCCAGTCCCA
This sequence comes from uncultured Lachnospiraceae bacterium, assembly GCA_902797785.1. Lineage (GTDB taxonomy): Bacteria > Bacillota > Clostridia > Lachnospirales > Lachnospiraceae > RUG14305. The sequence goes on along the minus strand of CADBUD010000007.1, from coordinate 6,367 downwards.
GATCCTGCGCCATTGCGACCAGATGCTTGAACATGACATATTCCTGTGAATCCGGATCCTCCGTCATCGGCAGAAAGCTCTTGTCGATCTTTAAAACATCCCATGGAAGCTCCTTGATCAAATTCAAAGAAGAGTATCCGACCCCAAAATCATCCACTGAGGTACTGATTCCTGCCTCCTGCAAGCCAAATACGATTTTTTTCAGATCACGAAATTCAACATCCGTCGTTGTTTCTGTCAGCTCGATTTCCAGGTATTCATGCGGCACCTCATATTTATCGACCAAAGAAAGGATCCGATCCAACAGATCCATGTCTGTCATATGTCGCCGGGAAAGATTTACCGATACCTTTACGACCTCTTTTCCTTCCTTGAGCCATCGTCGGATATCCTGACAGACATGCTCCAGCATATAAAAATCCAGCTCGCAAATAGCCTTTCCCTGCTCCAGGACCGGAATAAATTCATCCGGCGAGACCAGCTCTCCCTCATGATACCAGCGGCACAGGGCTTCCGCCCCTAAAATATGGTAATCGTTCAATGCAATCTTTGGCTGATAAAATACCAAAAACTCTTCATTTTCCAGGGCATCCTGGAACATTCCAATGATTCTCTTAGACTGTTTATACTTTTCGATCAGCTCCTCTGAATAAAACAGGCAGACCGATTCCACGCTTTCATTCGCGACCTGTGCAGCCAGACCGACATCATCCATGATCTTTGCTGCGGTCAATCCCGCCGTATCCTCCGGAATCTCATAACAGCCTGCTGCCGATTCGATCTTCATACGCTTATAATTCCGATCGTCATACATGACGAACGCTTCCTTTAGATACTCCCGAATCCGCTGAAAATGTTCTTTATAATATAAGACGACAAAATTATCCCCGGACACCCTGCAGATGATTTCATCTTCACTCAAAAGCATCTGCAGCTGCGCCACATAAATCAGCATAATATGTGTCCCGACTTCCCTGCCGAACTGCTGATTGATGGTAGAAAACCGTTTAATGTTAAAATAACAGACATCATAACCGGCAATACTTCCATCCTGCAGCATCCGGTCAAGCTCCTTCAGAAAATACGCCTGATTGAACATATCCAGCTCCATATCCCGAAACGTCAGCTCTTCGTTGATCTTTTGCAGCCTTTTGCTCTCAAAAACAGAGTGAAATACTCTGGCCAGGACCATCAATTTGTTTTTATCACCTTTGGTCCATTCTTCCACTGACTCTTCCTGATAGAAATCATACTCTACCTGTTGTCCGTCTTCCTCTGTATCCAAAACGCTGAATTTTTTTTCTTCGTTTTTTTCAATCAGATTTCCCTCTTCCGACAGCTTGCGATAGACGATAATAATATTTTTTACGACACGCTCCATCTCCGGCGCGATTTCTGTTCCTGGATTTCCTTCTGCCTCCTCTGGCTTTGAGGTCGCCACTCGTTCGATCCGTACAATCCCAAAAAGGTGGCAAATATCCTCGAGCTCTTTTTGAAGCTCTCTTGCTGAAATATCTTTTTTTAAACTGACATTCATAAGAATATCTTCCAATGCCTCTGCATATTTTTCAGAATCTACTGCCATCAAAACCCTCCCATCATCTCAACCAATCCACAGCTTCTCCTAACATGGTTCCGACTTATAGTAAACGCATGAAATAAATGTTAAGCCTCCAGCTGTGGAAGGTTGACCAAAAATCTGGTTCCTTCGCCTTCTTTACTCATTACTTCTATGGTTCCCGACATCAGCTTGACCAAATACGTAATAATCGAGAGACCGATTCCCAGTCCTTCCTTTGACTCCATCAGACGGGTATCTCCATCTTTCAGATAATTTTTTACATTATTTAACTGATCTTTTGTCATTCCGACGCCATTATCTTTGATTTCTATGTAAATCCACGTCGCATAGGAAACATGTTCGCCCCAAATATGAACCAGGATTTCTCCCTCGTTTTTCTTTTTCTTGGAAACAAAAAAAATACTATTCTGCAATAATTTACTAATGATCTGGCCGATTTTTCCGGCATCTCCGGAAAGCCGCTTGGGAACGCTCTCTTCCATCACAGATTTGATTTGAATCTGCTCCCCGATATCATACTGGATCTTTACATCCTCTATGGTATGCTCCACAAGACTTCCAATATCATAACAGTCTTCTTTCACTTCCTGATTTTCCCTGTCCCAATCTCCCCAGTTCTCCGCTTCCTCCACAGAAGAAAAGTGCTTTCCATCTACCATGCATTCTTTTAATTCATCCCCTTCATACCTGAGCTTCATGGAAAAAAACGGATAATCCTTTAAAAGATAGCTTAAAAAAATCCTATCCCCCTCCCAGAGGTTCAGCTGCATCAGCTCATCTTTTTTTATCCATTTCAAATCCCCCTCATCGCATTCGATCAGGTCTCCGGTAAAGGCATCCGCTGTATATAAACACATGTACTCCGTAGGATAATCTTCGCTCAGGAAAGTAATGATTCCCCGAAACCTCCATGAAGTCAGATGAAGCCCTGTCTCTTCCAAGACTTCACGATACAGACATTCCTCCGGACTTTCCCTGTCCAAAAAATGTCCTCCCACACCAATCCATTTTCCTTTGTTGATATCCTTATCCTTTTTTGTACGATGAAGCATCAAATAACTATCATCTTTTTCAATATAACACAATGTTGTCATCCGCATATCAATGCCTTTACCTCCATTTCAGTTATAGTAAACGCATGAAATAAATGCATTTACTATAACACATTAATACACACAAACGCAATAGGAAGGGCACTTTCCGCGCCTCGCGTTTGGCAAATTCGTTTCCTATGTTATTATAGTTTCATAATATTGATCAAAAAAATCCATGCCAGACCATAATATGTTACTGCTGACACCAGATCATTGATCGTCGTAATTAATGGTCCTGAAGCGACAGCCGGATCCACCTTCATTTTCTTGAACATAATAGGAATGATCGTCCCGGTCAGACTTGCCATCATCATGGCCGTCAGCATCGCCAGTCCCACGCAGCCCGAGATAGAAAATGCATAAAGCATCGTCCTTCTCTTGATCAAATGAATATAAACGCCAATGACTCCAAATGCCAAGGCTCCTAAAATCAAGCCATCCGAAAAACCAATCCTCAACTCCTTAAAAACCAGTCCGAATTTATTTTTCAGGGTCAGATTCTCATCCATCAGGACCCGGATTGTCACCGCCAGAGACTGCGTACCAACATTTCCGGACATTCCAAGAACCAGAGACTGAAAGCTTACCATCAATGTCAGCTCCGCCATGACGCCCTCGAACAAGCTGACCACGGAGGACACGCACATTCCCAGGAACAAAAGAATCACAAGCCAGGGAATTCGCTTTTTTAAACTGTCAAACAGGCGCTCCTCCAAGTCTTCTTCTGCGGAGAGACCTGCGAGCTTGGCATAATCCTCTCCCATTTCTTCATCTACCACCTCTACCATATCCTGTGAGGTAATGACGCCCAAAAGGTGATTCTCATAATCTAATACCGGAATGGAATCCTCGGAATAATCCTTTAATTCTTCAATACACTCATCTACCGTCTCACTCGCATATACATAAGGGTAGGAGGTCGAGATCAAGGACTCCAGCTTTACATTTTTTCTGGCAATGATCAAATCCTTTAACTCAATCGCGCCATAAAATTTTCCTTCCGAATCCTCGACATAGATCGTCGAAATATTATCATTGTCAGCCGCCTGCTTTACCAGGGATTTCATCGCCTTTTGAATGGTAAAATCATTGCGGATCACAACAAAATTCGTCGTCATTTTGCTTCCGATCTCATCCTCGTCATAGGACGCGATCAGGGCAATTTCCTGCCTCGCCTCATCTTCGATCAGTTCAACGATCTTTTTGCGCTTATCATCCTGCATTTCCTCCAGAATATCCAGCGCGTCATCCGCATCCATGGACTCTAAAATATCCGCTGCCTTATCCTCGGACATTTCCTTAAGATAAGTCTTTGCATCATCCAAATAAGAAAAGATTCCGGAAATCTCGTCATCCCCCAAAATCAGATACAGCTTCCGGCGCTCCAAAGAAGTCAGGCTTTCAAAAACAGAAGCGATATCATTGTCATGATAATCCTTTAACAGCTCCCGGATTTCTTTTGGATTGTTGACTGTCCGAATGATCTTAATCAGCTCTGCCTCGTAATCCGGTTTGTCCGGTGTTTGAATCTGGGCGGCATCTTTTTTTTCTGCTTTGTCCCATTCAGAATTGTCCTGCTTTTTCTCTATCCCTTCTCTGTCGAACCAGTCCCTTTCCTGTCGGTTCTTCTCTGACCGATTTCTGTCAGATCGTTCTTTTTCCTGTCTGTCTTTCTCCAATCTGTCTCGATCAAATCTGTCCTTCTCTTCCCATTCCCGATCCAGCTTATTCTTTTCTGCCTTTTCCTTTTTTTCGCCCACGATTCCACCCCTTTCCTGTTTTTATTTTTTATGCAGGTCTGTTCTTGTTTTTACAGTAGTGGCGCCAATACCTTGATCACATATCCAAAAATCAAAATCTTCCATTTTTCTTTTGTCAATACTTCCTCTGTGACCAATCTGCATTTTTTTCTGGTAGAAATAAAATCCTCTTCAATTTTTTCGATGCATTTCGTCTTGAACATCAATGTCGCGCACTCAAAATGATGATACAGGCTCCGATAATCCAGATTGATCGTACCGACTACAGCCGTTTCATCATCACTTACCACGACCTTGGCATGAACAAAGCCCGGTAGATACTCATATATTTTCACTCCGGCTTTCATCAGCGATTCATAATGTGTCTTCGCTAAGATATATGGTGCTTTTTTATCCGGTATCCCCGGCAGGATCAATTCGACCTCTACGCCGCGCTCCGCAGCATATTTCAACGCCATCTCCAGCTCTCCATCCAAAATCAGATATGGCGTCATGATGTGGACATATTTTTTTGCATGATATAAAATTTCTATATATACCATTTCTCCGACCTTTTCCTTGTCCAGAGGACTGCTTCCATAAGGAATCACATATCCTTTTTCCTCCTCAAAGGGCTTGATCGTCGCATTGACATACTGCTCAAATTCCATATTTTTCTCATCAAAATTCCACATCTGAAGGAACATCAGGGTAAAGCTCCTGACTGCCTCTCCTCTTAGCATCACAGCGGTATCCTTCCAATGACCGAACCTTTCGATATAATTGATATATTCATCCGCTAAATTGATTCCTCCGTTAAATGCCACCTTTCCATCAATGACGAGAATCTTCCGGTGATCCCGATAATTATACCGTGTCGAGACCAATGGCGTCAATGGAGCAAACATTTTACACTGGATTCCCAAAATCTGGAGGCGCTTTGGATAGTCGTGAGGCAAGGTCGAAAACTCACAGGTCCCGTCATACAATAGGCGGACATCGACTCCCTGTTTTGCCTTCCTTGCCAAAATCTCCAGCACTCTTCCCCACATCAGACCTTCATCAATAATAAAATATTCCAAAAAGATGAATTTTTCTGCCTGTTCCAGGCGGATGAGCATCTCCTGAAACTTATCTTCCCCTGTCGGAAAATACATGACCTCCGTCTTATCATAGACCGGAAAGCATCCCATCCGGTTCAAATAATGGGAAAGTCCCAAAAGACTTTCCTTTTCCCGCTCGATCCGCTCCATAATCTGATCATTCTGCGGAATCATTCCTCTGGTCTGATTGACCAGCTTATCGATTCGTCTCTTCTCTGCTCGGTGCCCGATATCCATCAAGGTATACCAATACAACAAGGTTCCCATGACCGGAGCGAGCATAATCAGAACCAGCCAGGTGATTTTGGATACATTATTGGAGTCACTGTTCAACAAATGAATAATCATGATGATTTCAAACACAACTCCCAGTCCTACAATCTGTGGGATAAATGCGGCAAACCATCGATAAATCCCAAAAATCAGGACGACCTGCAATAAAAATAATAATGCGATCAGTCCGGTCCTGCTGAATAATACATGGATAAAGCCTTTATGTCCCTTTTCGAGAAGCTGTATACCGCCCCTCCCTTTTTCTTTGAACTTTTCTTTGATTTTTTCTTTATTTTCCATTTTTCTTTGCTCTTTTATCTTTTCCCACGTTTTTTGATAGTATAACCAATGATATGTAAAAATACATCATCGTTCTGGATGTGACTTGTAAGATAAAAGCTCTGCAACGACAGCTTTCTTCCGTATTATAGCAGATTTTTTTTCGTTAGTCTACCTTAATTCCTATCGTGCAGCAGCTCTGCTTACAACTCTTGTTACTATTCACAGCTCCGCTGTTCATAGCAACAAAATGCACATACCGAAGGCACACAGAGTGCAAATACTCCCTTCGGTCGT
>CADBUD010000006.1 GCA_902797785.1 uncultured Lachnospiraceae bacterium | reverse complement strand
TTAAATCTGCGTAGCCACCTCTTTGTAGAACTCCGAATAATCCTTCCGATTTTCTTTCGTGAACTGAATCGCTGTCCTCGGATGCTGGTTCATCATTCCCGTAATCAGATACTGAAGATCATATCCCCAGACTGTGCCCTCTTCGATGAGCTTTTTCATCTGGCTTTCTACAAAGCGGATTGCCGGATACAAGTTATATTTTGGATTGCGCAAAAATCCCAGCAGAAGCTCCATGGCACAATTTCCGGCTCCGCGTCCCATACCACTGTAGGTTCCATCCAGCCAGTCCACGCCGTCTCCTACTGCCTCAACCGTATTGGCGAATGCCATCTGCTGATTATTATGCGCATGAATCCCGACCTTCTTTCCATATTTTTCTGCAAATTCCAGGAAAAGATCTGCAATTCTCGCGATCTGCTCCGGAAATAAGGCTCCGTTACTGTCAACTATGTAAAACACATCCACCGGTGTCTGTCCCAGGACGTCCAGTGCCACCTTGATATCACTCTCCTGCGTATTGGAAATCGCCATGATATTGCAGCTGATCTCATATCCCTTGTTCGCAGCATCTTCAATGACATCTACAGCTGCCGGAATCGTATTGATATAGGTCGCCACACGAATCAGGTCAATCGCACTTTCGGAACGGTCGATAATATCTTTTTTATAATCACATCTGCCCACATCCGCCATAACAGCAAGCTTAAGATCCGTATCGTTTTCTCCCACGATCTGACGGATATCGTCCTCCTTGCAGAATTTCCATTTCCCAAATTTATCCTCATCAAACATCGCGCGGGATGCCTTGTAGCCCAGCTCCATATAATCTACCCCTGCGGCAATATTGGTCTGATAGAGTTTTTTTACAAATTCATCGGTAAAATAAAAATCATTTACCAGACCTCCATCACGAAGTGTTGCATCCACAAGTTTAATATCCGGGCGGTATCCCATCAGCTTTGATAATTCTTTCATCCTTTTCTCCTTCTTTCCTGCTTTCTCTTCTCGCTTTATTACTTTAGTGTGTTAAAGCATATTTTCATTATACACCAAAATCCCAAAAAAGAAAACCCTTTTTGCAAAAAAATGATGACTTCCTTGAAATTTGGCATATTCCACAGAAGTCATCAGCATATCCTACGTCGTTTCGTATATTTTTTATTGAATATTTTGTTACTAAATATTTTTTACCGCTCCCAAAAACAATGGAATCCCCGTTTTTCTGTCAATGACCGCATAAGCGAACGGGCGGTCTAAATAGACCTTCTTTGGCTCCTGCACTGGCCTAATCGAGGTAGTTTCATTCATCATGACAGCCGTTGCCGCTGCCGCCTTGGTTCCATTCTTATCTACCTCAATGTGCGTTTTATGCAGGACATCACCGACAAAAAGGTGGACAGACGGATTCAGTTCTCCTACCATATTGCTAAAATCTGCCTGACTTTCTGAAAATGCCTGTTTCATCCCCATGCTCTGAAGCGTCTGTTTCAACGATACACTGTAATCATAGGAAAACTCCGGCAGTTTCGTAAGCGTCCTCTGATATCGTTGGGATTTGCAGGCAATGACAAAGTCCTTTCCTGTCAGTTCTTTTATAAAATCGTCTACGGACTGTCCTGTCTTTGGAAGCATTCCTACAAAAGCAAAACGGCTATTCTTATACTCTTTGATAAAACCGGTTCCTCCATTGATCTTAATATAGGCGTTCGTTTCTTCCTTCATCATAGAGACCGTCTGTTTTTTTCCGCTTTCCGTCGTAAATTTTTCTTTTTTCACCTGACCATCCTCATATGGCTCATTCCATGCCCCTTCAAACAACACGGCATTGAGCAAAAGGAATGCTGTTTTCGCATCCTGGCTTTTTGGAAACTGATCAATGATCTTTGGAATCATCCCATTGGTATGATTGCTGCACCATGCATTGACATCCGAAACGGTAGAATCATCAAATGGTGCTTCATAGATTTCTGCATCATAAAAGCTCTTATTCTTCTGCAGGAAAGATGGGCTAAGCTGATAAAAGCTGTCATTCCTTTTCCAGATCGAATCTGCCACACGATAAGTTACTCCTTTGGAAGCCGTCAGGCTTTTATTAAGAGTAGACAGATACGCATGATACGAATTTTGACTGATTCCTTTTCCCCTAAGCTCCTGCATCTCTTTTAAAGTCGCATTGGAAGCTCCCTGCTCCAGCATAGCAAGCGCAGTCAAAATCGAATCCGGAGAAATAAGTACCTTCCCTGTCTTATCCTGTTTCATCAGTTTTTTGAGCATTTTCACAGAAAAATCAGCCGTTGCGTAAGAAAATTTCAGACTTGGCTGCTTAGCCGACACCTTTTTTGAGGAAATCTGCTGCATTAGATTGACTGAGTTCTCTGACATTGGAAGCTTAGAAACCGGATCGGATGTGGACTCTGATTCTTCCTCTTCCCTGACACCATAGTTTACTTTTCGAACCTTCACCTTACAATACAGCTTTTTCTTTCCGACCTTGGCTAAAATTTTAGCTCTTCCTGCTTTCAGACCGCTGATCTCTGCTTTTTTCTTTACAACAGACAAATGAACCACCTTTTTTCCACTTGCCACCGTCCAACGGATCTTCTGTCCCTTGAGATTTTTGACCTCTAAGGTATCGCATTCTCCCACCCGCAGAACAAGCTCCTTTTGCAGACTCGGCTTATCTGTACCCGTATTTTTTTCTGCTGCGAATGCAGTCTGCCTGCTTGGATCTGCTCCCTGTATGGTTCCTGTTACGCTAAAAACCATTCCCAGGCACAATGCACAAAACTGTTTTCCTCTTTTTTTCCATAATTTCTGCTTCATCGTTTTGTCTCCTTTCTTGAAATAAAAACTGTTTTCATCTCTTTAGTCTTTCCAGCTTTCAAAAAGTCTCACTTTTTTTATTTTTTTTTACTGTGAAAAAATACACTTGAAATACCTCGCGAGCAACAAAAATTCCTGCATAATTTCAAAAATCCGGTTACTATTCACAGTCAATTTGATAAATGAAAGAGATTCGTCGCGCTTGCGCGTAAGAAGCTGTTTTATTTATCAAATTTTCCTGC
>CADBUD010000005.1 GCA_902797785.1 uncultured Lachnospiraceae bacterium | reverse complement strand
TTTCGTTCTGAAGAAGGAAGCCTGTTCGGAGATTTCTCCTTTGAGAACCCACAGATGGCAACCCTTGCCACCTCACTTCAGAAAGACTTGGAAATGCTACAGTCTGGCAAACTCGATGAAGAAGAATTTGAAACAAGAGCGAATAACTTATTGAAGATGTTCAATATTCCGGTTAGTGACTATGTAAATTAGCCACTGGAATAAATATCTTACAAATCGAGTAGTTGATATTCTATCCTGCTGCCCGATTTACAACAATGCTGCCCATATCTCAAACAAACATATCCGATGGTAGGCAGTTGTTGCCAAGACAGAAAAATACCACAGCCGAAAACTTGGTTGTGGTATTCACTATCTGTTCCTGATATTCTATTGTGATTATTAAGATGATTCAAAGTGCCCAGTACTAAACGGTACTAAAAAATGCAAGCATTTTGCAAGCACGACACCTCAGAAATCCCCATTTTACTGGCTTTCTAAGGCGTTTCCGTTACTCCATCTCAATCGTCCCAGGCGGCTTACTAGTCAAATCATAAAACACCCGATTCACCCCCCGAACCTCATTAATAATCCGATTCATAACACCCCCCAAAACCTCATATGGCACTTCCACACTCTCTGCCGTCATAAAATCTACCGTCCTAACCGCCCGAAGCGCCACAGCATAATCATATGTCCTCTCATCCCCCATAACTCCTACGGATCGCATATTCGTCAGCGCCGCAAAATACTGATCGATTTTTTTATCTAGTCCGGCCTTTGCAATTTCCTCACGATATATCGCATCTGCGTCCTGAACAATCCGGACTTTTTCCTCAGTTACCTCTCCAATAATGCGGATTCCAAGTCCCGGACCCGGGAATGGCTGACGGAATACCAAATGATTTGGAATTCCCAGTTCCAAACCAGCCTTTCGTACTTCATCTTTAAACAAATCTCTCAACGGTTCAATGATTTCTTTAAAATCCACATAGTCCGGCAAGCCGCCCACATTATGATGAGATTTGATGACCGCAGACTCTCCTCCCAATCCGCTCTCTACAACATCCGGATAAATTGTTCCCTGAACCAGAAAATCGACAGCGCCAATTTTTTTAGCCTCTTCCTCAAAAACACGGATAAATTCTTCTCCAATGATTTTTCTCTTTTTCTCCGGTTCTGTTACACCAGCAAGCTTTGTATAAAATCGTTCCTGCGCATTTACCCGAATAAAATTCAAATCATAATTTCCATTTGATCCAAAGACTTCCTCGACCTCATCTCCTTCATTTTTTCGAAGGAGTCCGTGATCGACAAATACACAAGTCAGCTGTTCTCCCACCGCTTTTGAAAGCAGGACTGCTGCCACTGAAGAATCTACTCCGCCGGATAATGCACATAGAACCCTGCCTTTTCCAACTTTCTCCCGGATTGCTTTAATTGTGGATTCTACGAAAGTGTCCATTTTCCAATCTCCTGCACATCCGCAGATTTTTAGGACAAAATTGGACAACATCTTTGTTCCCTCCACGGTATGAAGAACCTCCGGGTGAAATTGGATTGCGTAAAGATTTTTCTCTTTATTCTCCGCTGCTGCCACCGGACAATCTGCTGTATGTGCAGTGACACAAAAACCAGGCGCTGGTCTGGAAATATAGTCAAAATGGCTCATCCAGCATATCGTAGGAGAGGTTACATTTTGAAAAATTTCAGAAACATTTGAATGAGATTCATCTTCCTTTGATGCATCAATCAGCAATTCTGTTTTTCCATATTCACGTACTGGAGCTTTTTCTACTGTTCCGCCAAGGACATGCATCATGAGCTGAGCACCATAGCATAGACCTAAAACCGGAATTCCGAGCTCAAATAACTCTTGGGTACAAGAGGGAGCCCCATCTTCGTAGCAGCTGTTCGGGCCTCCGGTCAATATGATTCCTTTAGGATTTTTTTTCTTTATTTCTGACAAATCTGTTTTATAAGAATATATCTCACAATAAACATTGCACTCCCGCACTCTGCGTGCTACCAGCTGATTATACTGGCCTCCAAAATCAATGACAATAACGGTTTCTCTTTTCATTTTTCCTCCCTTGGTCAATCTCCATATGCAAACTTCTCTGTCTTTTCCCTGCTGACATGAATCAACATGGCGTTCTTCATGTCCATGTCAAAAACAAGTTTAAAACAGCTCTGATAAACGGCACATGCCCGCCAATATTGACGGGCAAATCATATATGTAGTATATAAAAAAATCCCTATGATTTCAAGTCTTTTTTTAGCCTTCCCCAGGACTCTTTCAAACGTTCCATGGAATATGCCGCATTTGCCGGACTTGTTGACGGTAATCCACAAATATCATATGAATAGATTGGCTTTTGATATTTATTGTATAATTTTTCTGCTGTTCTTCCATTTGCATATATGGTTGTTATATTGCAGAATTGAAAGATTTGATTTAAATCGGCTGGGATAACATTTCGTATGCTGCTGTCGCTTGAACCGATGATGTCACAGCTTTGAATCACATCCCAGACAGCTATGTAATTATCCAACAGCAGCTTCTTTTTCTCTTCTATGGTTGTTGGAAGATCTGTTTCTCCGATCCAGGCCATGATATTCCAAAAACGATTCTTGGGATGTCCATAGTAAAACCCTTGTTCTCTGGACTTTACGGAAGGAAATGTTCCTAAAATCAATATTTTGCTTTCTTTATTATATACTGGTTCAAAATCGTGCTGAAGCATTTTTTC
>CADBUD010000004.1 GCA_902797785.1 uncultured Lachnospiraceae bacterium | reverse complement strand
TATCGATAAAACGATGCTGATTCAAGACATCATAGAAAAAGGCGGAAAAGTGACACTTTTCACACGCCCAAGGCGTTTTGGGAAGACTTTTGCGTTTTGCTCGACAATACTTTTAACATCATAGGATGGAATTATAGTTCAAAATCTCATTGATTGCGATATTGCATATTAAAAATCATCATGCTATAATCAAGAAAAAGCTTAATTGTTGGTTGATTTTCTAATATATTGACATATTTTAAGGGGATAGATATAAATTATGGAACAAAAGACAAATAATGAAAATAATGCAGGTAAGGACACTGCGCACATTGATAAAATCATACAGGCTAATCGTGAATATAAATCACGCTTATTCAGTTATATATTCGGAAGAGAAGAAACGAAAGACAGAACACTTTCTCTGTATAACAGCCTTAACGGAACGAATTATACAAACCCTGACGATATAACAATTACAACGATTGAAGATGTTATTTATATGGGTATGAAGAATGACCTTTCATATATAGTATCTGGCAGGGCTTCACTTTATTCAGCTATTAACATAAATGAACACCAATCAAGTGACAATCCAAACATGCCTTTGCGTGAATTTATGTATGCGGCAAAGTTGTATGATAAGTATTTGAAAATGAAGAAGAAAAATCCATACAGTTCAACGATAATACCTTTACCGATTCCTAAATTAGTGGTGTTGTATAATGGAAAGACAGATGTGCCAGACGAATCGATAATGAGATTATCCGATGCTTTTAGAGAAGAGATAAGGCAGAATCTTATAATGAGGCAGCAAAGTGACGATACTAATAGTGAAGGAGCTGTTGCTGAGATTAATGAGGAAGAAGTAGAAACTATTTTGAAAAAGGCTTCACCGGATATTGAAGTAACTGTGAGAATGGTCAATATCAATTACGGGCACAGTAAGGAGATACTTACAGCATGTGAATCATTAAATGAGTATTCTTGGCTTGTGGATCAGATAAGAATAAATGTAGATGCCGGAATGGATCTTGAAGAAGGAGTTAATAAAGCACTTGATGATATGCCGGATGAATATGAACTGAAAGAACAATTGTTGGCGCATAGAGCGGAGGTGATTGGTATGTGGATTAATGAGTATAATGAAGAAGAAACAATGCAGATGTTCAAGGAAGAAGGCAGACAAGAAGGTGAAAATCTTCTTGCAACTCTGATAAACAAGCTAATTTCCCTTGGTAGAAATGAAGATATTCCTAAGGTGACAACTGATCCGGTGTTCAGAGATAGCTTATATGTTCAGTTCGGGTTGAAAAAAACTATGTAACAGTAAGAAATTTGAATACGGATAAAAGATAAGATAATCATTAACCTGAATATTGGTACCAGGTAGTGCGCCCGGCTAAGGGTGCTTCAAAGAAAAGGAACTTGTTATATCTATGTATATGCAAAGAATGGGTATACAAAGAAAATCAAAGTCGCTGTTAAGTAGAAGAGGATGCGATGCTGTTCCTCTAAGATCAGAGTGACTGTCAGATAGCAAAACATGATATGCAGGCATGAAAATGTCTGTATGCAGTAAGGATGGGCTGTTACCGGATGATTGGTAGCAGCCCATCTTCATCAATCTCTCATTTCCGTTTCATCGCCGCGACACCACAAATATCTTATAAAATGAGGGAGTTGTGGAACGGTGTGTTATTCATCGCTTACAATCTGTTTCCCACTTATTATTTATTAGCTAAAAGCATCATGATCTGATTGCTGCGGCTGATGAATTTTGTCATGGCTTCTGATTCCAATGGTTTATGGGCCATCATTGCCAGATCGTAAAGCTGTTCGCAGAACAGGGAAGCATGCTCGGAATCTTTGTGGTTCAGCAGATATTGAACAAGCTCGTGATTGGAGTTCAAAATCAGGGTGACATCATCCTCGCCCATATTCATTCCGCCCATACCATACATGCTGTACATTTTCATCATATCCTGCATCCGGCGGCTTTCCTCTGAAAGTGTGACCATAGAGGAGATGGAATTGTTCTTTAGCTTTTCGACCTTGACATTCAGCTTGTCATTGGAAAGAGCCTTTTTAAATAATTCGGACAGTGTATCGGTCTCCTGCTTTAAGCTCTCGCTGTCTTCCTCGGACAGCTCGTCCTTAAAGGATTCGGTCAGGTCTGCGTCGATTCTCTGGAATTTTACATCCTCCCGTTTTGCTTCAACGTGAGAGATAAATGGCTGGTCGATCTTGTGGTTCAAGATAACAGCATCCTGCTTCTGTTCACGGAACATATTGATATACTGGCTCTGCTGCTGTTCGTCGGTGACATAGTAAAGCGTGGTCTTTTCCGGCTCTTTTTCCTCAGTGGATTCTTCCGCTTTGGAATCAACGACTTCGACGTCATCCGCTTTTGAGTCCTTCGATGCGGATTCCACTGTATCGGATGTTTCTTCTGCCTCAGAACTCTCTGCCTCAGAAGAGAGCTCTTCGCCCTTGGCTTCTTTGATCATATCTTCTAAGGTCAGATACTTGCCGTCAATGTTCTTATAGAGGATATAATCCATGATCTTTTCGCTGAATTTATCATCCTTGATACAGCCAAATTTAATAAATGGACTGATATCATCCCAGTATTTTTCATAATCTTCCCGTTCTGTCTTGCACATACCGGAGAGCTTGTCTGCGACCTTCTTTGAAATATAGTCTGAAATCTTCTTTACGAAACCATCATTTTGAAGAGCGCTTCGGGATACATTGAGAGGGAAATCAGGACAATCAATGACACCCTTTAAGAGCATCAGGAACTCAGGAATGACCTCTTTGATATTATCAGCGACGAAGACCTGGTTGTTATAAAGCTTGATCACGCCCTCAATAGAATCATATTCCATATCGATTTTCGGGAAGTAGAGGATTCCTTTTAAGTTGAATGGATAATCCATATTTAAATGAATCCAGAACAAAGGCTCTTTGTAATCATTGAATACCTTACGGAAGAAGGTCTTATAATCTTCCTCGCTGCACTCATTCGGATGTTTGGTCCAGAGTGGTGCCGGATCGTTCAATGCGACAGGACGTTTTAAGATTTTTAATTTTTCCTGTTTAGGAGACACTTCTACGACTTCTTTTCCACCGTCCGGAGTTTCTCTCTCCTCGGTCTTTGCCTCTTCGATCACCGTCTCGATCACAACGTCTTTGTCTGTTTTTTCTTCTGGAAGGATCGTCTCATATTCCGGCTCTGCATTTGCTTTTTCCATGAAGATTTCTGTTGGCATGAAGGAACAGTATTTGTTCAGCACCTCACGCATCCGGTACTCGTTGGAAAATTCGACACAGTCTTCATTTAAATACAGGGTGATGCAGGTGCCGACCTCGCTTTTGTTTCCATCGGAAATATCGAACTCTGTACCGCCGTCACAGGACCAGTGAACGGCCTTGGCGTCCTTCTGATAAGAAAGGGTATCGATCGTGACCTCATCAGCCACCATGAAGGCTGAGTAGAAGCCCAGACCGAAGTGTCCGATGATCTGGTCGTCATTTGTTTTGTCTTTATATTTCTCGATGAAATCAGCTGCGCCGGAGAAAGCGATCTGATTGATATACTCATCGACCTCGGCCTCTGTCATTCCCAGACCGGTATCGATGAACTGGATGCTTTTTTCCTCCGGGTTCACAACGACCCGGATCTTTGCTTCATAGTCTTCCGGCAGCTCGCATTCTCCCATCATTTCAAGCTTTTTCAGTTTGGTAATGGCATCACAGCCATTGGATACTAATTCACGAACGAAGATATCGTGATCGGAATACAGCCATTTTTTTATGATAGGGAAAAGATTTTCGCTGTTGATAGAAAGATTTCCGTGTTTTGTACTCATAAATGATTCACTCCTTAAGCATAATATTTTATATCATCTATAGTAATACTTGCAAAGAAAAAAGTCAAGAGAAAATTAGCACTCTTTTTCGGTGAGTGCTAACAATGCAAAAAAGACAGAAGGAAGATGAGAAAACATGGAATATCAAAATATTTATGAAACGATATCAGAAGATGAATTTCAGGAGAAATATCAAAAGCTTCCTTATTTTGGAATATTCAAAGATACTTTGTCCAAACATCCGATGTCCTACTGCAAGGCAGAAATCATGCCAAAGGGAATCCTGGGAACTATTGTCGTGCCGGATCGGGAGAATCCGGATGGCGATTATCTTACGGTATCGTATTATCTGACAAAACAGAGCATATTATTTGTGGATCAGGAAAAGCATCTGGCACGCCTTCAAAAGCTTATGGGTCATGTGGAGAAAAATTTTTGCAAGGACAAGGGGACAGCACATTTTTTTTATGAGTTTTTGGAATATCTGATCCGGGACGATCTTTTCTATCTTCAGGGAAAGGAAAAGGAATTATCGAATCTGGAGGAAAACCTGGATAAAATAGATTCCAAATCCCTGACCAGGCACCTGATGCTTCAGAGGAGAGCGCTTTTGGAGTGGAGCGGATATTATCGTCAGATGACAGATCTGGGAGAGACCTTATCAGAAAATCCGACCGGTTATCTGGAACAGGAGGAGGCGGATTGGTTCCGGTTATTTTCCGAGCAGACCAAACGACTGATGGATCACACCATCATGCTGAGGGAATATTCCTTGACGATATGGGAGATGTTTCAGACGATGATGGATATCAGGCAAAATGATATCATGAAGGTATTGACCGTCGTGACAACGATTTTTCTCCCTTTATCCCTGATTGCTGCGTGGTATGGAATGAATTTTAAGGGGATGCCCGAGCTCGAATGGGATGGGGGCTATGGATTCGTCATATTTGTTTCACTTGTGGTACTTTTACTGGAAATCAGAGTTTTTAAGAAGAAAAAATGGATTTAATCAAACCAACTATTTACTTTTTGAGGATTTTGTATCATAATGATAGATTAGATAAGAAAAGATAAGAAGAAAAAGACAGGGAACAGATGAGAGGTAATCACATGGGCATTTTTGATGAGGATACAGAAGAGGTATCAAAAAAGAAATGGAGAACAAAAAAAGATCCCAGGGTGACTGTGGAGATTTTTGATCCGTTTGAAGAGTTGACCGAAGAAAAAAAAGAAGCAGGACATACAACATCCTCCGAAATGGAGAAATCGGATGCAGAACCACAGAGAGAAGCAGAGAAAGACGCAAAAGAAAAAAAGGCAGAGAAAGAGAAAGACGCAAAAGAGAAAAAAGCGGAGAAAGAAAAAGACGCAAAAGAGAAAAAAGCAGAGAAAGAAAAAGACGAAAAAGAGAAAAAAG
>CADBUD010000003.1 GCA_902797785.1 uncultured Lachnospiraceae bacterium | reverse complement strand
TAACGCAATGTAAGTGTTATAGCAGCCCCATACTGACGGGGCATATAATTAAAAATTTTCGGGACATTTTCAAAAATGCTTGACAGCGATTTTTCTTTGTCAAACAGACTACTGTTAAATCATCTACTCCAGCATGGAATACTCCATCCACTCATACACAAGGTGACATCCCTCATAGATTTCCTGTGGAAGTAATGCTCTGGCAACCAGCTTCCACTCCTTTTGCGGATCGTTTACATCCTCAAGATGTGCGTAATCTCCATCGATCTGTCTTACAACATACTCTTTTTTCTCCATTTCATCCTCCCTTCCTGATCATGCAATCACGAATGATAATAATCGAACTCCAATCCATACATCCTTATCGTATCTCCATCCTCGACTCCGGCTGCTTCCAACTGCTCCAGGATGCCATTTTCCTTCAAAAAGTTCTGGAAGAACAAAAATCCTTTTTCGGAATCCAAATTGGTATAACCGAGCATTTTTTCGATTCTTGGCCCCTCAACAATAAAGACGCCCTCCTGCTTTTTATCCTTTTCTACCGTAAATGGCTCTCCATAGAATTCTATTGCCTCCGGTTCATATTCCGCTTCGAACAGGTATGGTTCCTCCGGAATCTCCTTCAGCATTTGTTCTACATGATATAAAAGCTCTTTCACTCCCTGTCCCGTCACAGCAGAAATTGGAAAGACCCTGATTCCCTGCGGTTCAAATTCTTTGCGCAGCCGTTCTACCGGATCCAGACTTATTTCATCTGTTTCCACAAAAACATCCGAACCGGCCACTGTCGGAAGCACATCCAGTTTATTTGCCGCAATGACCTGTGGCTTTTCCATCAGCTTTTCATCATAAGCCTCCAGTTCCTTATTGATGGTGTAAATATCCGTAATTGGATCTCGTCCCTCGGTCGATGCTGCATCCACCACATGAATCATCACTTTAGTCCGCTCTATATGCCGTAAAAACTGATGTCCCAGGCCCTGTCCACTGGCTGCTCCCTCAATCAATCCCGGAATATCCGCAATCACAAATCCCTTGTGATCATCTAGGTCCACGACTCCAAGATTCGGATTCAACGTCGTAAAATGGTAATTGGCAATCTTTGGAGAAGCATTTGTCACTCTCGAAAGGAAGGTGGACTTTCCCACATTAGGAAATCCAAGAAGTCCTACATCAGCAATGACCTTTAGCTCCATGATCACATTCAGCTCTATGGAAGGCTGTCCCGGCTTCGCATATTTGGGTGCCTGCATCGTTGCTGTCGCAAAATGCTGATTTCCCAGTCCGCCCTTCCCCCCCTTCAGAATCCGGTATTCCTTTCCGGGAATCGAAATATCCGCAATGACCTTCCCGCTTTTTTCTTCTTTTAAAACGGTTCCCGCCGGAACTTTGATCAAAAGATCCTTCCCCTTTTTTCCGGTACAATTCCGTTTCCCGCCGTTTTCTCCATTTTCCGCAAAGTATTTTCTTACATGACGGAAATCTGTCAGTGTATTCAATCCTTCATCAATCATAAACACAATATCTCCGCCATTTCCGCCATCTCCCCCGTCCGGTCCGCCATTTGCGACATATTTTTCCCGTCGGAAGCTTACATGTCCATCTCCGCCCTTTCCGGAACGGATGACGATTTTTGCGTAATCTGCAAACATGAGACACCTCTCTTTCTTAGTATAGTCACGTGCAAAACAAGTTCATGCACTATAATCACTGTGTATAATAGAAAACTGCCACAAATCGTTCAAAACGAATCTGTGACAGTTTTATCTGATTTCGCAATATAAAACAGTAAAAATAGAAAATCCTCTTGTTAATCCTCTACCGGATATACAGAAGCCTGTTTTTTATCTCTGCCTTTTCTCTCAAATCTTAATACTCCATCTACTTTAGCGAACAGAGTATCATCTCCACCACGTCCCACATTGAGTCCCGGGTGAATCTTTGTTCCACGCTGTCTGTAAAGAATGTTTCCAGCTTTTACAAACTGTCCATCTGCTCTCTTTGCACCTAATCTCTTAGCCTCAGAATCTCTTCCGTTCTTTGTGGAACCTACTCCCTTTTTATGAGCGAAAAACTGAAGGTTCAAATTTAACATGACCTACACCTCCTTGAATTTAACTTTTATATGTCGTTTTCCATATTCCTTTTCCACGCTTTGAAGTCCAAGAATCAGTGAATCACATAAGAGCTTCGCCTGCTCCTTTGGCGGTGTGGAAAATCTCAGGCACAGATAGCCTATCTCTGCTTTACTGTCAAAAGTAAAGACTTCTCCTGTAAAGGCCTCAATGGAATTAATCGTATTGATTGCCAGCATGGAAACTGCGGCACAGACAATATCCTGTCCATACTCTGCATACCCCGCATGACCATTCAGCTCAAATCCCATACAGTCCTTTGCATGATTTTGAAAAATCACTGCCTGTATCATAGGGATTAGGCATTGATCTTTTCAATCTTGACCTGTGTGTAAGACTGTCTGTGACCATTCTTTTTGTGATAGCCGGTTTTTCTTTTATACTTGTAAACGATGACTTTTTTGGAACGACCTTCTTTTTCTACGGTTGCTGTCACAGTTGCTCCTTCTACATATGGAGCACCGATTTTCATCGTTCCATCGTTTACAACAAGTACCTGATCAAATGTAACAGACTCTCCTTCTGCTGCTCCGAGCTTTTCTACTCTTAAGCTGTCTCCTTCTGCTACTTTGTACTGCTTACCACCTGTTGCAATAATTGCATACATAGGGGCACCTCCTTTATCTTTACTCGCCAGCTTCGGTGCTGCTGGTGCAGGCTTTTACCTCGCTGTGCGGCATACTCTAATAATATAGCAGGTTGTATTTTTTTTGTCAAGGTGGAAATTGTATTTTCTTTCGTATTTTATGAACCATTTGTGATAATGTCCTTATATACCCCACGTGAAAATGTCCCGGACATGTGGTAAACTACTCCCTATATCATACAG
>CADBUD010000002.1 GCA_902797785.1 uncultured Lachnospiraceae bacterium | reverse complement strand
TTAGCAAGCATTTCTTCTGCTGCCTTGATGCTGGCATTCAATGCTGTCGTATCTGCTTTGTCTTCTGGCTGTGGCTGCGGATCTTCTTCTTTTCCATCGCCATCCTGTAAGAAGGTATAGCTGTCTACATTCATGATGTTGTCTGTCTTGCTGCCCTTGAATACGAGGAAGATGTTCTTCACTCCGGTGGTCTGGCTCAGGCTTCCTGTGAACTCTTTAAATGTTGTTTCACTTCCGGTCGCATCGACTTTTACGGTTCCGATCAGCTTGCCCTGTGGACTATCTGTACGGATTTCAACAGAACCGCCTGCCTTAGAAGCCGCTTTGACTTTGATAGTCTTTGTTCCCTTGGTTCCAAAATCAAGCTGTGCTGCACTGATCCAGTCGCCATCCTGAATGTCCGTTACCTGTCTGTTGTAATCTTTAAATAATTTTCCTTCTTCTGCACAGTCACTGACTAAGATTCCTGCGTTCCATGCGATTGTTTCTGCATCGATCCGCTCAAATGGATTCATGGTCTTTAACTGTGAGATTCCTGCATAGGTACCTTTGATCGGTTTGATGGTTCCATCAGAATTAAATCCGATGTTATCAATATGTGTGGAACGATATCCCTTCTGATAGAAGTTCTGTCCGCTTCCTAATTTTCCTTCTGCTTTTAACTTGTCATCTAATGCCTTCGCTACTGTCTGTGCATGATAGATGAAGTAGGTCTTGTTGTTGAATACGAAGGTAGCATGATGGTTGTTTCCGCCGGTTCCGAACCAGATGCTCGGGTTCTGGAAGATTTCTCCCTTGTACTCGAATGGTCCCATCGGGTTATCACTTGTCATATAGCAGATGGTTCCTGTCCCAGGATATCCGTCTTTATGTCCTCCTGCAAAATTCGAGCAGTAAGAATAGTAATAAACGCCATTATATTTACAGATACCAGAATCCTCAAACATACATGGAGCATCGATTTCTTTCGCTTCTCCTTTTATACTAATCATGTCATCGCCAAGCTCTGCCACTCTGGCTGTCTTAGGATTGTTTATATCCTTGCCATCGATACCGCCACCAAAATAAATGTATGCTGAACCGTCATCATCAACTAATACGGCAGGGTCGAAGCACCATACTACACCCTCACATCCAGCAGTCTGCCTTGTGAGAAGGGCTTTTCCAATCGGATCTTTCCAAGGTCCAAGAGGAGTATCTGCCTCAAGAACACCGATACCTGAAGCGTCATTTGCAAAGTACAAGAAGAATTTATCTTTTCCTTTAATCTTCTTGTAGGCGATGGCCGGTGCCCAGGAGTGGTTTGCCCATTTTGCAGGAGCATCCGATCCGGCCACCTTGATCTCGCCATGATCTGTCCAGTTTATCAAATCATCTGATGAAATCACCCGAAGTGACTTGATATAACCAAAGCTGTTATCCTTGGTATTTCCATTTTCATCGTACTCATAATCGTCTGCCGTCATGTAGACATATACACGTCCGTCATAAACGATGGCATATGGATCAGCACCAAGAGACTGTGTTACCAATGGGTTGGAATATCCAAGCTTCTTAGCAATAGCACCGGTATCCAGATAGGTCAACTTGATTGATGCGCTTGCATTGTCTACATTGTATTCTGTTTTTCCATTGTCTACACTCACATAATCAATCGCAGCCTTTACTGTCTCATCTGCTGATGCATATCCATTCAATCTGCATTTTACCGTCGCAAATAACTTGTCTGATGCACTAAAGGATACGTCGTCACCTTTTACATTCAGGATAAGGCGATTATTTTTGAATGTATAAGAAGGTGTTCCTTTGATTGCACTTGTATTGAATACTACATCATCTACACTCATAAGCTTCGGAATATCGACAGAAGCTTTCAGACTCTTATGAGATCCGCTCTCAAGATTGTCAAGGCTGATCTTGAGCTCTGTTTCCGTGTTAATGACACCTGCAACACTGGCATCTGCTTTAATGCTTGCAGCCTTGGTCTGCTCAGGACTCTCTGTACCAGTGATATCATCCGTTACACGGAAATAGTCTACGTCCACGAAACCGCCTGTAGACTTTGTTGCATAGTTGAAGATTGCGAAACGTGAACCCATAAAGTGTACCAGCTCATAGCTCATAGCAAGCTCATTACCGATCTGTGTCCATGTCTTTCCATCTGCGCTGTAATAGAATTTAGCCTTGTCTCCACCGGCAAAATTGAAATCTACTTTAAGATAAATCTCATTTCCGCTGAAATCTTTTACTTCTATTTCTTTTGGTTCGTCCTTTTTAGCAGAATTGTTATTTGCTGCATTTACCATTACAACCTTAGTTGCATTTCCCTCTTTCTTTACTGCGACATAGCCGTAGTTGTAGCAGAAAGATGCAAGACCTGCCACATCTCCGGATTTCATGTTTGAGATATCCATCTTGATTTTACCGGAACATGTAGGACCATACGTTCTCTGTGTCAGCGTATTTCTGGCATCCAGAATACCCGTAGACTTAGCCCCTGTCGTCAAACGAAGATATCCTTCTCTATCTGTCAGAGACCATTTTGTGTTGTCAGGATTGTGGTTCCACTGCCATACAAGATCAAGATTGGAACCATTGTAATCATTTTCTCCCGGCTGCTCTACCTGTTTTTCATCTGCTTTCTGCTCAATGAAAGATACATCATCCACATAAAGATCCATCAAATCGTTTTCTTTTGTCTGATTCTCCACATAAGGAGTTTCAAAGAACAGATAGTTTGCATTTGTGATTGCATCGTCAGGCATTGTATAGGTCGCTGTCATCTTTGTCCATTCGCCCTTCTTTGCTTTTACATGACAAAAAACTTTACGATATTCCCAATACTGTCCTTCATTCGGGCTGTTCTGAATCGTACAGTTGATCTGCTTTTCCTCTGGTCCATCTTCATACTTGACCCAAGCGGTCAGTGTATAGGTATTTCCAGGTGTAAGCTTATTGCTAAGATCCTGTGCAGGGCCTGTACCTGTACCTTTACGATTTCTTGCAACAATACAATGATCGCTTTCATGTCCGCCTTCAACGACCTCCAGCACACCTTCATTCCCAGTTGAATCTTTTCCTGCTTCATTCAGAATCCAACCATCTGTTCCATTCTCAACATTTCCATTTACAACCATATCATCCATTTCTGTGGAAACAGAAAGATCATCTATATAAATATCCATCTTATCATTTGCATCTGTCGGATTATTTGCATATGGAGTCTCAAAGAACAATGATGCAGCTGCTGTATTCACAGGCTGTCCTGTATAATCACCGGCATTTACAAAATCTGAGACTTCATAAGTCTCCGGTATCGTCCACTCACATTCAAGCTTCGTCCATTCGCCTTTCTTTGCTTTTACGCTTCCTACAACATGACGCTGTCTCCAGCTGGTACCAAGCGAAAGTGTAGCATTAAATGATTTTTCTGCCGGTCCATCCTCATTGTTGTATTTTAACCATGCAGAAAATTTATACGTCTTTCCGGCTTCCAGCTTGCCATCAAGATTCATCGCAGGACCGGCTCCTGTAGATCCTCGTCCCTTTGCAACGATACATGCATTTCCACCATGCGGATCCTCTGCCACAGATTCAATCGTCGCTGTTTCATTCGCCTTCCATCCATTTGTACCGTTTTCACAGTCGCCGTTTTCTGCCAGTTCTAAACGTGGCTTTTCACCATCAGAAAGAACTGCCTCTTCTGCGGAAAGTATGCCTACGCTTGACTCATAATCTGCTCTTTCCTGTGAAAATACTCTGTGCTCTGCATCATTATAAAATTCATCCGATTTTACGATGGTTTTTTCTTCACTTCCGGCAACCGGAATCGTCATTTCCTGAGAAACGGTCTTGGCATCTCCATTTTTACCAAGCATCGGCCAGTTATCCTTCCAGGTACACTCGGTCAGAACCGGAGTACGTCCTACTGCGCCATGATCCTGGAACATAAATCCGTACCACTTACCATCCTTGGTATCAATAAGGCCTCCCTGTGCCACGCCGGAAGTCGTTCCATTATTGCTGAAGTTCGCATTCAAGATCGTTGTTGCTTCCCACTCTGTAGATGGGAAGGTCTTGCTTCTGTGGCAGACCTCTGTACGAGGATTTCCATTCGGCCAGCAGATATTGAAGACGTAATAGTAGTCTCCCTTTTTCATGACATGGGTTCCTTCTCCGCCTAAGATATAGCCGTTCGGGAACATGTCCTGTCCGTCCTTGATATTTCCTTTGAACAGGACTCCGCTCGCTCCGCCCTGCTTTACGCCGGATACATCTGAGTTAAGCTCTACATATCGGATTCCGTCTCCCACACTGCCATATACGACATAAACTTTATTATTATCATCATCGAAAAACAGTGCCATATCATGGAAGAAGCCCTTTAAATCTGTTTTCTTCCAGCTTCCATGTTCGATATCATCTGTGGAATAAACATATGCTGTTTTAGTGGTATTGGAGTTGAACGCTACATAGTAGGTTCCGTTATGATACTGAATGCTCGATGCCCACTGTCCGTTTCCGTACATGCTCTTTCCGTTTCTAAGGCTCATCTCATCCCCTGTATCCAGAACATCATATACGTAGTTTACGATTTCCCAGTTGACCAGATCCGTCGATTTCATGACCGGACATCCCGGCGATAAATGCATCGTCGTGCTGACCATATAATATGCATCATCTACTCGAATAATATCAATATCCGGTACATCGGAGTAGATCATTGGATTGTTAAAGGTGGTGGCTGTTTTCATAGAAGATGACGAAGCGTCTGCTTGAATTGAAAGCTGAGGCAGCATCACCGGTGAAGTTGCCGTCATCGTTAAGGCTAATGCCATTGCACAGAATTTTTTCCCTCTTCTCTTCCAGGTCATATTTGATTTTTTCGGAAACTGTGAAGAAAGAATCTGTTCTCTACTGTTTTTCGTATCTGATTTTCCCATAAAATCTTTTCTCCTTTCTTATGTGACAGAAACAGTCACGTACTGGGAAAAAGGAGGGGGTAACCAGCTTTGTGACTGTTTTTTCTGTCTCTTTGTTGTTCTGGAGATATTCTCGCATAATTTTATGATTTTTTCATCATAAAAAACTTTAGAGAATTGAAAATGATTTCATGAAAAACTTTAGTTTTTGTGGATTCCTTGTTGGAATTATTTTTCCATCAGCCAATAAGCAACGGAATATGGAGGCAGTTCGCTCCCCCCGCCAAAGTCATGCGGCAGTCCTGTGATCAGATCTGTCGCCATGCCGCAGCCGGCATCAAAATGCGCCGTATATGGCTGATCTGAAGCATTGACCGCAACAAGGACGCGTTCCCCGTCGCAGGCACGTTCAAAAATACACTGATGATTCGTAAGGACCACATTTCGGAAATTTCCATAATTTAGAGCCTTGCTGTTCTTTTTCGCCTTTGCCAGCTTTGAGATAAATTCGGAAAGTTCATTGAACACCGGCTGCTCAAAGCAGGCGCGAAGTGCCGGGTCGCCCTCACTCTTATTCGCCTTTGCTCCCCATTCGCTTCCATAGTAGACACAAGGAATTCCCGGCATGCCAAAGACAAGTCCGTAAATGACCGGCAGATGCTTTTCATTATTTAAGATGCTGGCAATTCTGCTCACATCATGATTGTCCACGAAAGAAAGCAGATGTTTTCCTTTGTATAAGGTCCACTGCTCCGGTCCGAACTGTCTTGCCAGGGAATGACAGATCTCGAACATATTCATACTGTTACAGCTGGAATACAGTCCCTTGTAACACTCATAGTTCGTCACAGAATGGCACATCGAATCATTCATCCATTGATTGTAATCTCCATGCAGGGTCTCTCCCACCAAAAAGAAATCCTGTTTCAGTCCGCCGGTATGCTCCCGCAGCCGTCTTAGGAAATCGTGATCCAGACAATACGCCACATCCAGCCGCAGTCCATCTATAT
The DNA here is from genome assembly GCA_902797785.1 of uncultured Lachnospiraceae bacterium. GTDB lineage: Bacteria > Bacillota > Clostridia > Lachnospirales > Lachnospiraceae > RUG14305. Next base: position 641 of record CADBUD010000002.1, on the reverse strand, counting down.
CAAATTCTTCAATCCATCCTTTTACTGCGGAAAAAATATGCTGTACGACCTCTTCATTCCGAAGATTTAGCTTTACCAGATCGAAGTTGCCTTCCCAGCCCTCATACCAAAGTCCATCATTATAGTGAGAGTTTCCTTCGAAGCTGATATGAAACCAGTCACGATACCGGGAAGCTTCACGATGAGAAAGAACATCCATAAATGCCCAGAAGCCTCTGCCCACATGATTAAAAACGCCATCCAGCACGACTTTGATTCCAGCCTTGTGAAGCGCATCACATACCTGTTTAAAGTCCGCATTGGTTCCTAACCTGCAATCGATCTTTGTGTAATCCCTCGTATTATATCCATGGGTATCGGATTCAAATACCGGAGAAAAATAAATGGCATTCGCGCCTAATTTCTGGATGTGCGGAATCCAGTCGAGTACTTTTAAGATTCTCGAAGTCTGCACTCCGTCATTTTCGTATGGTGCCCCGCAAAATCCCAGCGGATAGATTTGGTAAAAAACACTTTCGTATGCCCACATAGTAAAATCCTCCTGTTATCTTCTGCTGTTACTATTCACAGCTCTGCTGTTCATAGCAACAAAATGCACACAAATACTCCCTTTGGTCGTATTTGGCGCACTGCTACCCCGG
>CADBUD010000001.1 GCA_902797785.1 uncultured Lachnospiraceae bacterium | reverse complement strand
CAGGGATTTCCTGCGAATCCATGATGGAGTTACCGAAATGGAGGTGGAGGATCTGATCGCCCAAAACATTGAGCCAATCAGACCCGGGAGATCCTTTGCACGCCAGCATAGGTTTCAACTTCCCATCAGCTTCTGCTATCGAAATTAACCAAAGAGAAGCCGCACCTCGATAACATTATACTACAAATTCCCCGACGAGGACAGTCTGAAAAAAAGAGATTTCTGTCCACGTCTTTTTGGCGTGCTTATAAATTTGTCAGTGTGCAGAAAAACTGTGTCGCCTACAGTATCGATGCATAAAATATGGTCTTTCAGCTGTAATTGGCATCAATAATTGAGTGATTTCAGCTTAAGTCAATCGAACATCAGCTCGTCCTATCCCATGCTTGTCTAAAGTAAATGACATTGGCTGTGAATAGTAACGTTACAATTCGTCATAATTCGCAAAGAGGTTGACATGAATTAGAAATTATAATATAATGACTTTGTAATATTTGTAACAAATTTGTAATATTTGGGGCAATCTCCGTCATTTTATTGCAAATTTCCTTACAAAAAATCAGAAAAGAGGTATGTTATGTTTTCAAACAGCAATGCACGAAACACTTACACTACGATGACCCAAAATTTCTATTTAAAAGGTACCATTCTATTCCTTGCGATTCTTTTTTGCCTAATGTTTTCTTTTTTGCCTGTATCCGCCAAGGAAACAAATACTTCCGGTTCCATCAAGCTCTCTACGACAAAGACCGGTTTCACCTCCAAAGGAAAGCTCCAGCTCAAAAAGAAAGCTTCCAAAAAGGGAAAAACCGTTATTACGATTCCAAAGAATAAAGAATGTACCGTTTTAAAATCTTATACCAACGGCTGGAGCCTCGTCAAATACAGCAACAAAAAGGGATATGCAAAGACGAACAAGCTCTCCATCGGTAAAGAAGCTGAGCAGCTGATTCAGCAAATGAATCAAGTATGTCTTGGTCTTTTCCGGATTACCGCTTATTGCAACTGCGCAAAATGCTGCGGTCGCTGGGCCGGTTCTTCCTTAAGCTTCAGTCACCGTCTGCCGCAAGAAGGCTTTACCATCTCTGTTGATCCGTCTGTTATTCCGCTTGGATCCTATGTCCTGATCGATGGGCATATCTATTACGCTGAGGATACCGGGGTTCATGGAAACAGCGTTGACATCTTTTGCAGCAGCCATGGTTCTGCCCTCTCCCGCGGGATGCATTATTCCAATGTCATCCTGTTAAAAAATTATCGAGGATAAAATATTCTGCCCGTCAAAAGAGCTGAAGTGAAAATCCAGTTCTTTTGACGGGCATCTTTTCTTTTTCATAAAAGCATGAGATTACAGCATTTACGATAAGCTTTTATATTTTTTCAGTGTCATTCCTTTTTTCCCGAGCGGAACCTCATGGTCGAGTCCGACAAATTTTCCATTCTTCTTCCAAAGCACCTGTTTGACCAGGTTGTACTTTTTCGTATCCCATGTAGAAAAATCATCTTTTACCAATCCACCGGTATCTCCAGAATTGGCATTAAAGCACCAGAAGGTATGGTGGAGCTTGTATTTTTTGATCAGTTTCCGCATGGCTTTCAGCCATTTCAAATTCGGCTGTGTCATATAACCGCCCCACTCACCAATGAGCAGCGGCGCTATTTTCTTTTCGTAAATAAAGAACCAGCTGTCTCTCCAATAATCCTTCATTAAAGTGGAATAAGAGAAATTCTTTTGGAACCAAGGCTGCTGATAGACTGCCGGACCATAATCATGTGGGGAATATACGATCTGACTTTGGTATTTTTTCCCTACATTCACCGGAGCATTCCTGACTCCTCTTAAATTTCCGCCCCACCAGCTGTAATAATAGTCCCCCGGATTGGTGGAGGTATAGTTGTTCGATTTCGGGTCGATCGGATAGATCTCAATTCCCTCGATCATGATAAGCAAATGAGGATTCTTCTTTAAAACTTTTTTTGCTGCTGTCTCTGCAACATATTTCCAATTGTTCTTCGATTTAGACTGATTCCAGACCGCATAGGTCCCATCCGTAATTCCTCCATGTGGTTCATTTTTTAAATCAATCGCGAGTATCGTATCGTCATTTTTATATCGCTTCGCCACCCATTGCAATGCCTGATAATATTGTTTGGTCGAAATCCTGTCTGTGTACCATACCGCGACCTCGTGCCCGGAGGCATTGGTCTCTGCACTATGAATGTCAAGCATGATCTTCAATCCATTTTTCTTACATAGCTTTAGGACCACATCAAAAATCTGAAGGCTGTTTTTCCCGACGAGCTCCGGATTTTCCTGCTGATTAAAATTTGCCGCCGGATATTGGTGCTTTGACCAGTTTAACAGGAGCTCTGCTGAAATCGGTACACGAATCAGGTTGAATCCATGATCCGCAATCGCCTTTAAGCTCTTGCTAAGGCTCACATTCCAAAGTCCGTCGAAGGTGTTCGTTCCGGTATTATATCCGAACCAGTTCACGCCTGTGAGCCAAACCTCCGTTCCACTACTGTCAACAATTTTGTTTTTCTTTACATGAAGCCAGTCATCTGTCTTTTTCGCCGCTGCGCACACCTGCGTCATGCCGGGCGGAAATGCCATCACGGCACAGAGAACGAACAGCAGGAAACGGCCCACGCCGCTCATCCTGCGACGTTCCCTTCCGGCTATTTTTCCCTTTGTTTTTTGATTCTCTCTTTCTTTTCTCATCATACGCTCACTTCCTTTCTTCTGTTTCCCTTTTATGAAATCTTCTTTTTCCTGCGGATTTTATGATATGATGTTGGGGTCAAAAGTGCCATGCGATGAAATCGCATGTGCACTTTGTACGAAAATCCGGATGGACAAGCGAGCTTGTCCACACGGATCTTTGTGCAAAAATTACAAGGCATGAAGTGCCTTGTGGCTTTTGACCCCGACATCATGATATTAAGATCAAACCACTATTTTTGCTGCTGAAATTCCTTTGGTGTTACCCCATATTTTTTTTGAAATTCCTGTTCAAATTCTGCCACGTTCTCATAGCCTGCTTTTTTTGCCGCTGCCTCCACCGTCATATCTTCTTTCTTTAATAACGTGCGGGCCTTTTTAAAGCGGACCTTTTTCACTGCTTCTTCAAACGTCATTCCGGATTTTTCCTTCATATAGGCAGAAAATTCTTCTTCAGACAACCCTGCTTTTTCTGCCAGCTCCTTTGCTGAGACCGTCAGGTAATTCATCTGAATTTCATTCATAATGTGATTGAGCTTTTCATCCCTGCCTTCCGTGGAATGAATCTCTTCTAATTTGTTGACCGCTACATTTAAGGCCGCAATCGATGACTTGATAATATCTTCGTCAATTCCAACGCCCCAGAACATTTTTTCATGGCTGCTGATTCCCACGTAAGCTACCGCTTTAGATGACGAGCCTCTGGATAAGGAATGCTCCTCATAAAATGTCAGCTCATAGCTGATATTGAAATACTGCTTAATGGCATTGCTGACCGCATCTAAACGTCCATTTCCATTTCCTGCGATCACTCTTTCCTCTCCGGCATGAAGGATCGTCACGTTCGCAATCATGCCGTCTGTCTGCTGAAAATGGCATTCCTTGATCTGAAAGGTTCCTTCTGCTTTGACATAATGTTCCTTGAAAATCTGATATACCCATTCCGGCGCGATTTCTTTGTGTTCTTTATCCGACACATCCTTGACCGTATATCCGACCTCTTCTTTCATCTTTTCCGGGATAGAAAATCCAAAATTCTGCTTTAAGATATAGCTGATTCCGCCCTTTCCGGACTGGCTGTTGATTCGGATGACATCTGAATCGTAGGTTCGGCCGACATCCTTCGGATCGATTGGAAGATATGGAACATCCCAGTAATCCTTCTGATGCTCTTCCCGGAAGTTCATTCCTTTGGCAATCGCGTCCTGATGAGAACCGGAGAACGCTGTAAATACCAGGGTGCCGGCATATGGCTGGCGGTCTGACACCTTCATTCTTGTCAGTTTCTCATAGGTTTCACAGATTCTTGGCATGTCGGAGAAGTCCAGCTTTGGATCCACTCCATGAGAGAACATATTCATCGCCAGGGTAATGATATCCACATTTCCGGTCCGCTCTCCGTTCCCGAACAGGGTGCCTTCGATCCGGTCTGCTCCCGCTAACATTCCAAGCTCTGCATCTGAAATTCCACTTCCTCTGTCATTATGAGGATGCAGGCTTAAGACCACATGTTCTCTGTATTTCATGTATTTATCAAAATATTCGACCTGGCTTGCAAACACATGCGGCATAGCAATTTCTACGGTTGTCGGCAAATTGATGATCACTTTTTTCTCTTCGGTCGGCTGCCATACATCCAAGACGGCATTGCAGACCTCTAAGGCATAGTCTACCTCCGTTCCCGGGAAGCTCTCCGGACTATACTCAAATAGGAAATTCCCATCCGTTTCTTCTGCTAATCGTTTTAATAAGACAGCTCCATCAATAGCAATCTGCTTTACTTCTTCCCGGGTCTTTTTGAACACTTGCTCTCTTTGCGCGACCGACGTCGAATTATACAGATGAATCACAGCCTTTGGCGCTCCTTTGACTGCATCAAAGGTCTTTTTGATGATATGCTCCCTTGCCTGTGTCAGAACCTGAATCGTCACATCCTCCGGAATCATATTCCGCTCAATCAGCGCCCGGAGAAAACTGTACTCTGTTTCAGAAGCGGCCGGGAAGCCTACCTCGATCTCCTTAAATCCGACTTTGACTAATAATTCAAAAAATTCCAACTTTTCCTCCAGGCTCATTGGCTCAATCAAAGCCTGATTTCCATCTCTTAAATCCACACTGCACCAGATTGGCGGTGCCTCAATATGGTCCTTTTTCACCCAGTCATAGCTGATGACCGGCGGCAGATAATATCCTCTCTTATATTTTGTATAATTTTTCATAACTGCTCCTTTCTTATTCCATTGCTGCTTTTTTATTCTTACATCTTTCATTTGAACAACAAAAAACCTCCCTCCCTGACATGTATTTTCTACATGCAGAGACGAAGGACTCTCCTCCCACGCGGTACCACTCTGCTTCATAAAGACTGCTTTATGCTCTCGTTACGTACAAGAAAGACGCCTCGCTTCCTAATACGCTCCCCTTATAACGGTGGGTCTCCGTCCTCATCTACTTTTCAGTGCATCCGTAAATCAGGACACATCTGTGTTCCATGGGAAGCTCCAAGGCGAGTTCTCCGGATCGCAGCTGCCGTCTCGCATCACCGGAAGCTTTTATGAATCATAGGAATCATCCACTCCCTACCGACGGCTTTCTGAAAACTGCTCCTCAGGTACTACTCCTTTTCATCGCTTTTACCATTATATCATAAGCCAACGCTTATGATCGCTGCTCGCAAAATGCCCTTACGAACAGATATTTTAATTTATTATATGATGTCGGGGTCAAAAGCCACAAGGCACTTCATGCCTTGTGGCTTTTGCACAAAGATCCGTGTGGACAAGCTCGCTTGTCCATCCGGATTTTCGTGCAAAGTGCACATGCGATTTCATCGCATGGAACTTTTGACCCCAACATCATAACATATCAGGAGGATTGCTTATGATGACAAATGATAACATCTCAATTCCATTTTTTTATCAGACAAAGCTTCATCCGGTTCTACCCAGAGCCCACAGCCGGTCGAGAACAGAGGAGGAATGTCTCAACTCCACATAATGATATTTTTCATTGGATATCAAATCAGATACCAGCTTCATATTTTTTTGCGGAACACATCCGGTAATGAGCTTGTTCAGAATCACCTCCATTTCCTTTTTGGTAAATGCCCTGCTCTCCAACAGGACCTTGCACACCGCAAGAATTTCATCATTGTTCATGACGGATTCTTCCAGCCCCTGCATGATAAAGCCCTTTTGAATCCTGTCATAGACAACTGTCCTGTTGTCGTTAGATGAAGCGACCGTCCTGTTGTGCAAAAACGCGCGGATGTCGTCCAGATCCCTCTGAATAGAACGCTCATCCACTCCGAACCTTTCTGCTTCTTCTGTTTTACTAATGACTTTTCCTTCACACAGCCTTACGTACATATCCAGAGTACGGCTGTTTTTTGATGATTTATCCATCTTCAGTCCTTCTTTCACTTATTCATGTTGTTGCCCAAATCAGCTTTGTTTCAGACGAAAATCATCATTTACTATCTGCACGAAAACAAAAAGTGCTTCTCCCTAACCGCATCCCATACAGCTTTCCGCTGAAACTTGCCATCAGTGACATCAAATCATCTACTAATATAGAATGCCTTCATTAACTGAGGCAGCAAATTTAAAATCCGGAATCTATAACATTTTTTTCAGCTCCTCACAGCTCTTTCCCGATCTTTTCGATGCCTCTTCTATGCTTATGAGTCCATCTCTGACCAATCCCACCATCATCCTCAGGCCTTCCATCCAGCCTTCTTGTATCCCTTCTTTTCTTCCTTCTTTTCTTCCTTTTTGTATTCCTCTCTGCTCTACACGGTCTAATACTTCACACATTGTTCTCGGCTCCTTTCCCTTATTCTCCAAACTTTCAGTTTCATTTACGGCTTCTTCAAACCGTTCATCTCCGGTCAATGCTTTCATTAACTGTAGCAGTTCTCTCACATGCGTGATTTTTGTTTCTGAAGGCTGATAATCTCCCTTCTTCCTCAACTGTACGAAATAATCTGCTACGATT